>SSGN01000075.1 GCA_008016945.1 Flavobacteriales bacterium | reverse complement strand
CACGGATTCAACTCATAAACGCAATCGGATAGACCGACAAGACGACTGATCTTTTTTTCAGGAGGAGGAGAGGCTTTCGCCCCTCGCTCCTCTCTGAATGGAGGATACGATCTACCCTTGTGCTGGGGTCCAATCCGTTGCAAGAATGAGCCATATCACCGATGAGCAAAGGTGCATCATACAGCGCATGAAGAAGGCAGGTCGCCAGCAGAAACAGATCGCCGAGGCCATTGGCAAGTCTGCCTCTGCGGTGAGCCGCGAGCTCAGGCGCAACTGCGATGGGCGCAGCGGGGAGTACAACGCCGACCTGGCCGCGCGCAAGAGTGCCCAACGCAAGAGGGACAAACCCAAGGCAGTGCGCTTCACCGCTGCCATGCGTGCCGGAGTGGAGCGCCAACTGACCCAAAAGTTCAGTCCGGAGCAGATCGTGGGCCTGGCAGAGCGCGAGGGCCGCGACATGGTCTCCCACGAGCGCATCTACCAGCATGTGTGGCAGGACAAGAAACGAGGCGGGACCTTGCATGAGCACCTGCGCACACGCGGCAAGCGCTACCGCAAGCGCGGAGCGGCCAAGGACAGCAGGGGCATCATTGTGGGCAGGGTGGATATCGAACAGCGCCCCGCCGTTGTGGAGCAGCGCAAGCGCTTCGGCGACCTGGAGATGGACACGATCATCGGCAAGGGCCACCAGGGTGCCATCCTCACGATCAACGACAGGGCCACCGGCATGCTGCGTATGCGCAAGCTGCCCCGCAAAGAAGCTGGTGCAGTAGCGCAGGCCGCCATCGAACTGCTGCGCCCTTGGAAATTCCACTTGCACACGGCTACCAGCGACAACGGCAAGGAGTTCGCCGACCACCAGCGCATTGCCGACAAGCTCGGCCTGGACTTCTTCTTCGCCAAGCCCTATCGCAGCTGGGAGCGCGGATCCAACGAGAACCTCAACGGCCTCATCCGCCAGTACATCCCCAAGCGTACCGACTTCAATACCCTTACCGATGAGTTCGTCCAGCAAGTCCAGGACCAGCTCAACCGCAGACCAAGAAAACGCTTCAACTTCGACACCCCGATCAACCAGTTCAACCGACTAACCCGATGACCCCGCGATTGCGTTTATTGGTTGAATCCGCCAAGTGAAAGTGGGCGTGGCTTCCTCGCTTCTTCATTTCCTCGCTACCGAGCGGAATGGACCGCTTCTATGTTGCCACCTCAGTAGTGCGAATTGGTGATAGGTCCGCCCCAGTGTGTCGGTGTGGTTCGGGGATCACGGGCCGGGCCATGGCCTTTTCCGCACCGCGCACTTCAGACCGGTCATGTCGGTGCTTCAGTGCTCGGCGTTGCGCTTCAACAATTCCTGCAGCCGTGGCAGGTCCTTGTAGTAGGCTTCGAGGTCCCACTTGAGCCCCATGCTGACGAGGTAGTCGTTCAACGGTCGAAGACCCACCTCGGCTCTCCGCTGGTCCACATGCTCGGGGTCCTCCAATGGGCTCAGGTAATAGCTGTTCGTATCGGGGTCGCGCCCCAGTTGCGTGCCATACACCTGCGGCCGTCCACGGCGCATGCGGGTCCGGTCCTCGAGCATGGCCAGATGGTTGCCCTTGGCACGCCCGGCCTTCATGGCTTCGCGCATCAGCGGAAGGTATTTCTCCTGGGTCTCCAGGTCCGCATGCTGGATCACCAGGAACAACGCCAGGTTCCCAGTGGGACCTACGACATCCGGTCCTAACCATCCACGTTCATCCAGGATCCGGACCACCTTGATCTGGTTGAGCGAATCGGCCACCCAGATGCGGTGCCAATACGCTTTCATCTCCTTTGAATCATGCCCGAACTCCGCTTCCACGGCGGCGATCCCGTTGCGCAAGCCCTGGTCCTCTGCGAAGATGGAGTCGAGTTGCGCGACCAGGGCCTTGTCGTAGTTGGCCTCCAGCCGTTCCTTGTTCTTCGCCACCCGGTCGATCACTTCATTCCAGCGCTTGTCCGTGTGCAAACCGTTCAGGTCCGGGTCGGTGGTGATGTGCTTCAGGTTCGCATAGTCCATCAGGTCGGCGATCCGCTTCAGCTGGTAGAAGGCGGAGTCCGGTACTCCCGCCAAGGCCCATGCACAAGCGGCGTTGTACCGGTCGTTGGAGGTGCCATTCCAACCCAGGGTCTTGAATGCTTCCGCGTACGTTCCTCCGCTGGCCTTGTAGTCCTCCTGTTCGTAGAGGGAGTAGGCCTTCGCGATCAATTCATCGTACCGCGCCTGGTCCTGGCCATGGACCATGGAACTGGTGCATATGGAAAGGAGGAAGATAGGGTTGGCGCGCATGGCGCTAAATTATTGATGGGCATTCGCTACGCTCCTTTCACCATCTTTGAATGTGCTGAACCGTTTCTATTCCGCATTGGTCCGGAAGGACTGGGCTGCGATGGGGGCATGCTACCACCCCGATGCACGCTTCAGCGATCCTGTTTTCCCGGCGTTGGACGCCGCTGGTGCCCGTGCGATGTGGCGGATGCTGCTCACCAGCGGCACCGATCTGCGGGTGGCGTTCACCATCATCAGCGAGGATGAGCGCAGTGGGGTGGTGCGGTGGGAGGCGTGGTATACGTTCAGCCGCACGCAGCGCCCGGTGCACAACGTCATCACCTCCACGTTCAGCCTGAAGGATGGCCTCATCCTCGTTCAGCGGGACAGGTTCGACTTCTGGCGCTGGAGCAGGCAGGCGCTGGGTACCAGCGGCCTGCTGCTGGGTTGGTCGCCCATGGTGCGGAACAAGGTGCGCGCTGCCGCAGCGAGGGGCTTGCGCAAAGCCATGCAGGGTTGATCACTTCTCCTGCACGCCCTTGGTCGTTTCCAGCATCACCACTTCCAGCTTGCGCACACCGTACTTGGCCTTCAGCGTGGTACGGCTGTCGTTCCCTTCTTCGGGTGTGCCGAAGCGCAGCACGTCCAAGTCCTGCACGTCCTTCAACACGGGGAACTCCTCCCGGTAGCGGGCCAGCAGTTGCGGTGTGGTGAACGCTTCGGTGGTCTCGATCACCGGGGTGATGTACACCACGGGGCCGTTGCGCCAATTGCCCACGGCGAGGCTCCAGATGGTGTTCTGCGCCATAGCGGCGCAGCCGATGAATAGGGCAAGTGCGATCAGAATGTTCCTTTTCATGCGAACGTCCGGAGCGCATGGGCACCCCGGACGTTCGCGAAGTTCGGTAAGGATCAGCGTTCCACGTGCAGCTTACCCGCGCCTTGGGCGGCTCCGGAAAGCTGGTAGAAGTACGCTCCAGCGCTCATCGCCTGGCGCTCGATCAGGAACCGGCCAGCACCGCTCTTGTCGCTCTGCTGCTGTACGATCCTACCCTGCAGGTCGGTGATGGTGAGGTGCACAACACCGCCAGAGACCGGTGGATACAGCAAGGTGGTCTGTTCGGTGAAGGGGTTGGGGAACACCCGGATACCATCGGTCTGCGAGCGTTCACCCACGCCGGTGATGGTGGCGCAGGCGTTCTCCAGTCGGGTGATCGCGTTGTGGTAATTCTCGTTCACCACATCGATCACTTCGGCGATGCAGATGGTGGGCTCCGCATTGGTGAAATGAACCCGGCATAAGGGCTTGTAGTCCGGTCCGCGTTGGATGGTGCTGTCCACATCGCTGAGGCACATCAGATGGCCTGTGCCGAATCCATAGGCCGGTACCGCCGGGTATTCGGCTTGGTCGTAGAGGCTTTCCACCCCCGTGATCTGTACGCCGCTCAAGCGCAGTTCATAGCCCAACAGGCGGCGGTTCGCGTTCCGCACGTGGATGTCCATCCAACCCTCGGTCATGTCCAGGGCCCCGATGGTGAAGCTCACCGTGTCGAAGGGGTTGATGATCTCGTTGAACGGGAAGTTGCAGTGGTCGTGTACCGCTGCACTATCGGGGGGGTGGTTGTACAGGTTCCAGTAATTGCAGAACGACATCAGGGCCGCATCGGTCACCGTGAGGTTGCCGTCCTGGTCGATGTCGTTGCAGGGTACCGGGGTAAGGTCGTTCCCAAGGATACCCGTCTCGTAATAGTTCACGTCCAGCGTATTCTGGTAGCCATCGGTGTTCAGGTCTCCGATCAGGGCCGTGCCGGCGCAATTGCCCATGCAGTCCATCTGGGCGGGGCCGTAGATCTGTCCCAAGCAATCCACGTAGGGGTCGCAGTCATTGTCCACGGTTACCGTAAGGGTGGGGGTGCGGTCGATGTTGATACACACCTGTGCCCAGTTGTTGAAGTGGTTGCTCTCCACGCGGCCCAAGGCATCGGGGTCGTTGTCCCAGTTGGTGCGCACCACCAGGGTGTAGGTGCCCTCGGCCACACCCGTGATATCGATCCAGTTACAGCTGGTGCCACTTCCGTAGACGTCCGCACAACCCGCACTGATCCCCATGTTGCCGCAGCCGTATTGGCCCGTGCCACCACCGGCGCAGTCAACATCCATCACGCAGAATCCGTTCTTGAAGCCCACGGCGAGTTCCTGTCCATTGGCATCATAGAGCAGGTATTCCGCATAGCCTTTGTAGTGCGTGTGGCCATGGCAGTTCTGGAATTCGAACTGGTCCGGGTTCGCGCTGGGCGAACCGATGTAATAATCCAGTTCGCCGATGTTGGCGATACGCGTGTCGAATCGGAGGATCTCGCGTGTGCCGTAGCCCGTGAGGCAGCCTTCGGCGATGTAGCAGTTGCCTTGGCTGATCGTGGTGCTGGAAAGGTTCAGGGAGGTGGTGAGGCGGCCTTGATCAATGATCAGGTCGGGGGCTTGAGGGCAATCCACGCTGCCCCATGCGATACAGCTGCCATCGTCCACCGTGGCCAACGGGTCGAAGTTGCATGAGGTGGGATCGGTGCAGCCGGAGATCGGCCCGAAGTAACCGATGGACCAATCGATCGGGTCACTGCCACACGAGGTGCTTTCCCCCCCGATCCGGACCCAGATCACATCGCCCACAGCCAGGTTGGCCAGCAATTCGGCCTGTGGACCGCTCATGCAACCACTTTCGGCGAAATACATGGTCCCAGCAGGGCTATCGTCCGGCACCAGGCCCGTGCAGTGGTCGTACACCCAGATCCGTGTGTCGCAATCGGCCAGGCCACAAGTGGTGATCAGGTATTGCCCGCTGGTGCCGGCCGTGAAGTGGTACCACGTGTTACGCGCTGGGGCCGTGTGGGGGCCTTCGCCGATCACGATCGGATTGCCGCAACTGAAGCCCGGAGGGCAGTTCAGCTCGGTCACCTGGCTGTAGTTGTAGTTGTTACCGTGGGCCGCCCCCCCGCTGGCGATGGTCGTCCCGTCCAAGGTAACCACGTACCCCCCTTGCCCGATCAAACCATCACCGTACGAGTCGAGCATGGTGAAGATCATGCATTCGCCACTGGGGACGCACAACGTGCCCCCCTGGGCATTGCCGGAGGCGAAGACCTCGCCACTAAGGGTCACATTCCAGCTGATCTCGTTGGGCCAGTTGTCCGGAGTGATACTGATGATCATTTCACTCTGCCCTGCCGGACAGCCACCGCCGGGGCCAGCCATGGTGGAGTAGGGCAAGAGAGCCAACGTGGCAAGGAGTAAGGGTCTCACTTCCATCGATTTCAGGTTTTGGTTCCACAAGGTCGTGGATCATATTGACGTAAGGTAGACCAGGATCGGCGTCTCGGTTGAAAAGCCGACCGATCTTACCGCACTTCGATCTCATCCAGGAACATCCACGCCGGGTTGCCCGCACCTGGATCACCTACGGGAATGGTGTTGATGGCCGTCACCGCGACACGCACGTAACGTGCCTTCGCCTGGCTATCGACGCTGAACGCATTGCGGCCACCCCTCTCCAGGCCTTGAGCCCTGCCGAACGGGGTGAAGGTGCTGCCGTTCAGGCTGGTGCTGAAGTCCACGGCCGAAGGCAGATGGATCCAGCTGTGAGGGTCATTCCATGCACCGATGCCGATGTGACGCACGTCCTGTACGCTGCCCAGGTCCACCGTGAGGGTGACGCTTTCCTTCCAGCCCAGCCACTCGGTATTCACGCGCCTCTCCTGCGCGGTGATGCCATCCACCAGGGTGAAGGCCCCTCCTTCGTTATAGCGTTCGTTCGGTTGAACACTGATGGTGATGGGACGGGCGGTGGCTTTGTTGAAGCGGAATGTTCGCTTGGCGCGTGGCATGGTGCTCCATCCATGGTCGGGGTCATCGGTAGCCACACAGGCCACCAGGGTACAGTTGTTCCGGATCGCGATGGGACCGGTGGTCTGGTCGGTATGGTTCACTTGGAGGTCGTCCTTGGGGGCGGGTGTCTCAGCCCCCATCACTTCTTCGTTCAGCTCGTAGCGGAATGTCTGGCCTTCCCGGCTGCCGATGAACTCCACGTCGATGCTGCCGTCTGTGCTCCCCTGCCGGGGCTTGAGGCGTACCTGGTATAGGCTCTTGCTGACATTCACATCCAGGGCCTCCAGCCTGTGGAATTCGCTTTCCAGCCGCTCGATGAAGTTCTTCTCATCCCGTGCCTCTTTCGGTGTCCACAGCACTTCGGCCAGTGCCAGCATACGCGGCACGACCATATACTCGACGTGTTCGGGCGTAAGGATGTACTCCGTCCAAAGGTTGCCCTGTGCACCGAGGATGTACTTGTGTTCTTCGGGTTTCAGTTCGGCCGGGATGGGCTCATAGCTGTACACCTTCTGCAACGGCGTGTAGCCGCCGATCGCCAGCGGTTCGTTGGCGGGGTCGCCCTGGTAGTGGTCGAAATAGCAATGGCTGCCGGGGCTCATCACAGCATAGTGCCCGCTGCGCGCCGCTGCGATGCCGCCTTCCGTTCCGCGCCAGCTCATCACGGCCGCGTTGGGTGCCAAGCCGCCTTCCAGGATCTCGTCCCAGCCGATGATCTTCCGGCCCTTGCTGTTCACGAACCGCTCAATGCGTTGGATGAAGTACGACTGCAGTTCGTGCTCATCCTTCAGGTTCCCGGCCTTCATCCGCGCCTGGCACTTCGCGCAGACCTTCCAGGCCTCCTTGGGGCATTCATCCCCCCCGATGTGGATGACCTCGCTGGGAAAGAGCGCCATCACTTCGGTAAGCACATCCTCCAGCATGGCGAACACGCTGTCGTTGCCCGCGCAGAACACGTCCTCGAACACACCCCAACCCCTGTTCACCTCGTACGGGCCACCCGTGCAGCCCAAGTGGGGGTAGGCCGCCAGCGCTGCCAAGGCGTGTCCCGGCATCTCGATCTCGGGCACCACATTGATGTGCCGTGCCGCCGCATAGGCCACCACCTCGCGGATCTGGTCCTGGGTATAGAAGCCACCGTAGGGGATGCTGTCGTATTGGAGTTTGGCATACGGCCCCACCTGACTGCCTTTTCGCCATGCGCCCACCTCGGTGAGCCGCGGGTGCTTCTTGATCTCGATCCGCCAGCCCTGGTCATCCGTCAGGTGCCAGTGGAAGCTGTTCATCTTGTACCGCGCCAGCAGGTCGATGTACTTCTTGGTGAACTCCACCGACCAGAAGTGGCGGCAGGGGTCCAGGTGCATGCCCCGCCACGGGAAGCGTGGGAAGTCGGTGATGCTCAAGCAGGGTATGGAGCCGGTATCCAGCCCTTGTTCGAGCAACTGGACCAAGGTGCGACTGCCGCGAAAGAGCCCGGCTTCGGTAGGCGCGGTGATCGCAATGCCTTGTGGCATGACGGTGAGGGCGTACCATTCGGGTGGTAGCAAGGTGTCCGGAGTGAACAGGGCGAGATCGATATTGATCGCGTGTTCGCAGCCGATGGGCTTGCGTTGTTGGGGCAGGGTGGCGAGTTCGGTGCGAAGCAGTTGCGCAATACGCTCCGGAGCATCCTTGACCACCCAGCCGCAGGTCAGGTCGCATGCACCGGGTTTCGTGCTCAACTCCACCGGTCGCGGGATCAGAACGGGCTGCGGGGGCTGCTGGGCCGAGGCTTGCACGGTCGCTAGGAGCAGAAGGGGGATCAGACGCATGGGGCAAAGGTGGCGAAGTACAATGGTCTTCAGACCGTCGGTCCTGGATGGTTCGCGGACCGGCGCTTCACCTCGAGGCCAGCAAGCACCACCAGAGCCACCGCCGCGCCCAACAGCGTGTCGTACCACCGGCCCTGCGCGGTAGCGGAGGGGTCGAGCCCCTGGCCGAACGTGGCCAGCATGAGCGCCAGTGGGGTGATGAAGCACAGGCCCAGGACATAGTTGCGGAAAATGACGACCTCGATGCCGAATTGAAGGACCATGACCATGGCCACGAGCACGATCCCCTGTGGATGGAGGTGTGCCAGCCCTGTGAACAGGAGCAGCCCGAGCAGGGTGCCGGCCACACGCTGGACCACGCGCACCAAGGTGAACGAACGGTCGTAGGCGCCCTGCAGTATGGCGATGGCCGTGATCACCACCCAGTGAAGGCGGAAGGCATCGAGGTGTATGCTGGCCAGGCAGGCCAGGGCCACGCCGGCCGTGACGCGTCCTACGTTCCGCCTCACACTACGATCCATCTGGAAGGCCAGCGAACGCGTGGTCGGGTGGGCGCTACCGACCGCAAGGGCACCCGGCAGTTTGGCCGAGATCAGAATGGGGACGAAGGACAGTACCGCACCCGAGGTCACCAGCACAGGGATGACGGCTGGTTCCATTCGTTGGCCCACTTGTGCGGAGATCGCGGCCACCAGCACGAAGAGCATGGTGCCGGGTGGCCCCAGTCGGGTGCCCCAGGCCAGGGTGCCCGCCCCGGCCGTGACCCCGATCAGGATGACCGACGTCCACCACGGGTCGTGCGCTACGGCAGCCCCCAGCGAGGCACAAGCGATGAACCCGAGGGCGACCACGGGCAACAAGTGCAGTTGCTGCCGAAGTGGCCGGTCGGTGCCGTACAGCGCTGTGAAGCCCCCCAAGGCGGCGACAAGGCCCTGCTCGGACCGGCCCCACACGGTGAGGACCAACAGGGGCAGGCCGATCGCCAGGGCCGCACGCAGGCCTGCGGACCACCGCCATTCGCCCGGCTGGATCCGCACGGCATGGTGTACCGTGCGGCGGGTGCGGGGGAGGCGCAGGCGTTTCGTCACAGGGTGCTAAGTTCGGGCTTTGAAGTACAGCCGGTTGTGGATCCAGGAGGATCATCTATATTTGCCGCCCCTTACCGATAAGGGGCTAAAAACAACGACCGCGACATGCCAACTCGCATCCGCCTTCAGCGTAAAGGCAAGAAAGGCCGGCCCTTCTACCACCTGGTGGTGGCCGATTCCCGCGCACCCCGCGATGGAAAGTACATCGAACGGATCGGCGCCTACGATCCCAACCAGAACCCTGCGTTCATCGAGATCAATGATGACAAGGCGCTCAGCTGGCTCCAGAAGGGTGCCCAGCCCAGCGATACCTGCCGCGCCATCCTCAGCTATACCGGGGTGATCTATAAGAACCACCTGGCCGGTGGTGTGAAGAAGGGCGCTTTCGATCAGGCCGAGGCCGATCGTCGTTTCGACATCTGGAAGAACGAGAAGAACGCCAAGATCGAAGGCAAGAAGAACAAGCTGGCCCAAGGTGCCGAAGCCGCTGCCAAGGCACGTGTGGAAGCTGAGACCAAGAAGGCCGCCGAACATGCGGCTGCTCTGAGCGCCAAGCTCGCTGCCGCCGCTGCTGCCGCTGAACCCGCAGCTGCACCTGCAGAGGGCGAGGCACCGGCCGAGGCCGCTGCCGAGTGATCCGCACGACATTTCAGTAGGACCCGCGCATCGCCAGGTGCGCGGGTCCTTGCTTTCCGAGGTATGCCCCACGACCCGATGAAGTGGCGCGTATGAGGCTCCGGCAGGGCCGTGGCCACCGTTTCTTCGCTGCCGCCGCAGTACCTTTCCCCCATGGATCTCGATAGCCTCCGACGCATCGGTAAGTTGGGCAAACCCTGGGGGCACCGGGGCGAGCTCACCGTGCAGCTCGAGGGATGCGACCCCGATGAACTGGTCCATGCCGGCGCCCTCTTCGTGGACATCGAAGGGCAGAAGGTGCCGTTCTTCTTCACCGCCCTGCACGACAAGGGACGCGAGACCCTGGTGAAGTTCGACGATTTCCACGATCCGCAGAGCGCATCCATCCTTGTGGGGCGCGACCTCTACGCGCCGCCCGGCCTCCTGGTCGATGGCAGCGACGAGAGCTGGGATCCCGAGGAGTTCATCGGCATGGTGGTACGCGATGAAGAGCATGGTGACCTGGGTGAGGTGACCGGCATCGAAGGTTCCGCCAAGAACCCGGTGCTGGTGATCCTGCATGGCGAGGAGGAGGTGATGGTGCCCTTGGCCGAGGAGATGATCCTGGGGATCGATCCAGAGTCCAATACCTTGTTGGTACGCACGCCGCCCGGGTTGGTGGCCATGTATCGGGAGCGATAGCGGATGCCCAAACCAACCTTCCGTTTCAAGCAGTTCACCATCCACCAGGATCGTTGTGCCTTGAAGGTGGGTACCGATGGTGTCCTCTTCGGGGCCTGGGTGCATTTCGGAACGGCCCGGAGCATTCTCGATATCGGAACGGGTACCGGGGTGTTGGCGCTCATCGCCGCGCAACGCACCACTTCGGCGACCATCGATGCCGTGGAGATCGATGACGCTTCCGCCGAACAAGCCGCGGAGAACGTGGCGGCCAGCCCCTGGAGCGACCACGTACGGGTGCATCGCTTGGATGTGCGCCGCATGGTGGCCAATGCACCATTCGACCTGATCCTTTGCAACCCGCCGTACTATGCCGGTTATTCCGCTGCCGCCGATGCGCGTGTGGGCGTGGCCAAGCACAGCGATGAGCTCCTGTTCACCGATCTGGTCGCCGTGGTGAAGAGGTCCTTGGCACCGGAAGGGAGCTTCGCCGTGATCATCCCCTTGCACCGGGAGCAGGAGCTTGGGGCATTGGTCGCCACCATCGGTCTGCGGCCCACCCGCCGCTGTGTGGTGCGCTACGTGGCCCATCGCCCGCCGAAGCGCGTGCTGCTCCAATTCGACCGGAGTGGTACGCCGCTGCACGAGGAGGAACTCATCGTGGAGAACACCGGGCCGTTCGACTACACGCCGAAGTACCGCGCACTGATCGCCGATCTGATGCTGGGGTTCTGATGCCGACCCACGGAAGGGGCCAGACCATTGATGTGAGGCCTGGGCGAGCATGACCCTTCAGGGGACGTGCCCCCTTGATCCCGGCCGGGGCTATGCCTCCACCTCCTCTTCCGTGAACGTGATACCCAGCTTTTCCAGCTCATTCAGCACAGGGTCGTAGATCTCCCGTTTCAGCGGCAGGATCACGCCACGGTCCGCGATGCCACCATTCAACAGCAGTTTGGCGCCGATGGCGATCGGGAGCCCCACGGTACGGGCCATCGCCGTGTACACCTGATCTTCTCCGATCACCCCGAGCGAGGCATGTATGGCCTGGTGTTGCCCTTCCACCGTATAGCGGAACCGGTGCCACATCACCACCATGTCCTTGTCCTGCGGGCCGAGCTTCCATTTCTGTTCGAGCAGGTGTTGCAAGGTTGCCGCCGGAGAGCGTCCGCTCACGCCAATGGGGTTCTTCTTGTCGAACATCCCCAGCCAATCCAGCTTCTTCATGGTGTCTCCATCCTCCGCCAGACCCAGGTACCGGGCCAGGTTCCCACGGGTGCCACATTCCTGGCAGTGGGGTAGGAAAGCGTCGAGGTATTCGTTCCAGCTCGCCTGCGCCGGAAGCTCCATCGCGAACCCATCCTCGGTGCAGCCCAGTTGCACGAACACGTCCCAAGCCTCGCAATAGCCCGCTTTCCGCAACGTGCCGCGCAGCAGGGTGGGGATATCGTCCAGTCCGTAATGCGAGCGGTACTTCAGCGAGTCCCGGTTCGCGTAGCCATCGAACTCACCGAAGCCGTCCACGGCCACGCGCACGGTCTGCCGAAAGAGTTTGTGGTAGGGTATGTACTTCGTTTCGCCATCCCGGATGTATTTGGCGGCGCCACCCTGTCCCGCCAGTACCACATTGCGCGGGTTCCAACTGAATTTGTAGCCCCAGGGGTTGTCGTCGCTTGCGGGGGCCACCAGCCCGCCGCAATAGCTTTCGAAGGCTTCCATGCGCCCGCCCTCGCCACGGATACGGTCCAGGATCCGCATGGCGCTCATGTGGTCGATACCGGGATCAAGTCCCATCTCGTTCAGCACGGTCAACCCGGCGGCCTTGAAGTCCGCGTCCAGGGCCCAGAGCGCGTCGGGGACGTAACTCGGCGTGATCACGTGCTTCTTCAGCCGCAGGCAGTCGGTGAGCACATCCATGTGCATGAACGCCGGCAGCATGCTGATCACCAGGTCGTGCTTGGCGATGAGGGCTGCACGGGCCGTTCCATCCGTGGCGTCCAAGGCGAAGCCCGTGGCCACCGAAGGCCCTTCGGCCACCAACATGGCGGCATGCGAAGGGTCTTTGTCGGCCACGGTGATGCGCCACTGTTGGTCGGCGGCATGCTGGATCAGATAGCGGATCAGTGAAGAGGCGGATCGACCGGCGCCGAGGATGAGAAGGCTGCGCATGCGTGGTAGGGTGTGCCCAAAGATGCGAAAGGCCTTGGTACATCGCATTTTTTTGGCCGTTCAAGGATGTTTCCGCGCTTTGGCATGCGGCTTGCCTACCATACGCCAGCAACTAACTTCGCAACCCATTCAAATTTGAACCATGACACGTTTACTCTCCCTTGTGTCCTTCGCCCTGTTCACCGTCGCCTCTTGGGCACAGACCAGCGATCTGGTGGTGTTCTCCGACGATGGCACCAAATTCACCCTCATCGTGGATGGCGATGAGAAGAACGCCCAACCCGCTTCCCGCGTGGTGGCCACAGGTATCCGTACGCAAACCCCGGTGATGGTGGTCAAGTTCGAGGATGCCGGCATCGCGCCCATCAAACAGAACGGATACATGGAGATGGGGAAGGAGTATACGTTGATGGTGACCACCAACAAGAAGGGTGCCCGTGTGCTACGTATGTCGGGCGAGGCAGCTTTGGGCACCACCGCCCGGTCGGAACCGGTGAAGCCAGCGCCCCCCGCGAACTTCGAAGAGAACGCAACGAGCACCACGGTGACCCAGGAGGTCTCCACCCCTGAAGAACAAGTGGTGACCACCACCACTGTGGTGGAGGAAGGAGACCCTTTGGGCGAAGGAGAGAACGTGAACATCAACATGGGCGTGAACGGGGTCAATTTCAATATGAGCGTGAATGCTGGGGGCACCTCCGGCAATTCCACCACCACCACCCGGACCACGACCACCACCACCACCACCACGCAGAGCACTCCAGCGCCGGTCAAGCCCGTGATCGACAACAAACCCAAACCCGTTGAGCCGACCGTGTACAGTATGCCCGGCTATACCGGACGCGTGGGCTGCGGCTGGCCCATGAGCAGCACCGAGTTCACCGATGTCAAGAAGAGCATCGAGGCCAAGAGCTTCGAGGATAGCAAGATGACACTGGCCAAGCAGGTGGGCGCCAACCGTTGCTTCACGGTGGATCAGGTGAAGAGCCTCATGGCGCTCTTCAGCTTCGAGGATAGCAAGCTGGATATCGCCAAGTTCGCCTATGATCGCACCTACGATATCGACAACTATTACAAGGTGAACGACGCCTTCACCTTCGAAAGCTCCATCGACGATCTGAACGGATACATCCAGTCCCGCTAAGCGATCACCGTTCCTCCATAGGCCATGCGCCGTACCGGATCCATATTCGCCATCCTCTGTGCAGTCGCGCTACTCGGCGCATGCTCCGGCTCCAAGGCTTTCTCCAAGAAAGGAGAGAAGCTCGATGCGGCCGGCATGTATGCGGAAGCGGCCGACATGTACCTGCAGGCCGCGCAGCGCAACGCGAAGAACGTCGATGCGAAGATCGGCCTGAAGAAGACCGGGCAGATGCTGCTGAACGACAAGCTCAGTGCTTTCTTCAAGTACGTGGCCATGGGCGATCAACGGGGCGAGGCCGTGGCGGCCTACCTCGATGCCAAGGCCTATGCGGAAAGGGTGGGGAGGGCCGGGGTGGTGATCGAGATCCCCGATCATTACAAGGCCGACTTCGAAAAGGTGAAGGGCGAGCATCTCATCGATCTGTACAGCGAAGGGCAGGCACTGTTCGACAAGGAGGATTTCGCCGCGGCCGAGAAGGTGTTCGGGCGGATCGCCAAGCTCGAGCCCGGGTACAAGGATGCCAGCAGCCTGCAGGATGTGGCCTACCTGGAACCCCTGTATCGCACGGGGCGTAGTGAGTTGGAGAGCGGTAACTACCGGAAGGCCTACGCCGCCTTCACCAAGGTGATGGATAAGAACAGTGCCTACAAGGACACGAACACCTTGCGGCAGGAAACGTTGACCAAGGGGCAGTTCAACGTGGCGGTGCTCCCATTCACCTCCAGTGATAAACAAAGCGCACTGGCCAGCAAGGTGAAGGCCCATGCCATGACCGCCCTGATCGAGGTGAAGGACCCCTTCTTGAAGGTGGTGGACCGCGAGAATCTGGAACGTATCCTGGAGGAACAACGCCTGAGCTTGAGCGGAGTGGTTGATGAACAGACCGCCGTGCGCGCAGGTAACCTCATGGGGGCGCAAGCCGTGCTGATGGGCGATGTGGTGAGCTACCAAGAACTGCCAGGGCAGTTGCGCCGAAGCACCAAGGAGGGATACGAGTCGTACCGCGTGGAACAACTGAACAAGGAGACCGGCGAGAAGTACTATGTCACCCGCTATAAACCGGTGACCTACAACGAGTATTACCAGGAGAACAAAGTGCTGCTCTCCCTTAATTTCAGACTGGTCTCCCTGGAGACCGGTGAAGTGTTGCTGAGCAAGGTGGTGGAGAAGCAGGCGCAGGACCACGCCTACTATGCCAGCTACGATGGTAACAAGGAGGCCCTGCTACCCAAGTGGAACGGCAATGTGGACCTTCGTGATAACGCGCGGCGGGAGATGCGTTCGCTATTGAACGCTTCACGGTCGCTGAAGCCAGTGACCACCTTATTGTCCGAAGTGCTCCTTACCACCTCGTCGTCCATGGCTGGCGCGATCCAACAGGAGATCAGTACCAAGCTGCCATGAATACCTTGTTCCGGTGCCTGCCATTCGCCCTGCTGTTGGCCTGTGGTGGTGGGAAGAAAGTGGTGGAGACACCAGCCCAGGACCCCGCCGTACAGCGACCGGCCTGGGTAGGCGCACGCCCCCAGTCCGATGCCTACTACATCGGGATCGGCATGGCCAACAAGAACCGACCCGAGGTTCTGGAGACCGCCAAGAAGAACGCGCTGAACGACCTGGCCAGTGAGATCAGTGTGAAGGTGGAGAGCAATAGCCTGCTGTACACGTTGGATCGAAAGAACCAGTTCGACGAAACGTTCACCGGCACGATCAGGACGTCCAGCAACGAGCAGCTCGAGGGGTTCGAACTCGTGGAATCCTGGGAGAACGCCAGCGAGTACTGGACCTACTACCGATTGTCCAAAGTGGAACATGCCCGCCTGAAGAACGAGAAGAAGGCCGGCGCCGTCCGCAACGCGATCGATCTGCATACCCGGAGCAGGCAGAGCCTTGGAACAGGTGATCTGCGCGCCGCATTCGACCAAGAGCTGCGTGCTCTGCTGGCCATGAAGGAATACTGGGGCGAGAACGATGCGGTGGAGATGGAAGGGCGGCAGGTACAGTTGGTGAATGAGTTGTACGCGGGCCTTCAGAACCTCACCACCAACGTGCGGCTCACCGTGCTGCCCGAGCGTTGTGAGCTTTCCTACGCCAATGGGTTCAAGCGAGAGCTGCTGATCGGCGCTGCCTATGCCCATGGTGGAGGCCTGCGCGACCTGGGTCAGCTGCCGCTGTTCATCGTTTATCCGGCCACCGGTGGCAAAGTGACCGAATTGAAGAACACCGATGCCGAGGGACGGGCACGTACCACCGTGCAGCGCGTGGATCCCGGCGCCAAGCAATTGGAAGTGCTCGTGAAACTGCACCTGGACGAGCTCGTTGGCCGGGAAATGGACCGCACTTTGGTCAACGCCTTGGTCGGAGGGCTTACCGTGCCCGAGGTCCATGTGCCCATCGATATGCGGCTCCCCCGGGTGCTGTTGAAAGTGAAGGAGACCAACCTGGGGCAGCCTTTGGCCGATGCCGGTGTCGGCTTGGTGGTACGCGAGGAACTCACCTCCAAAGGATTCCGCTTCGTGGAGCGCGAGGCCGACGCTGAATTGCTCCTGGATCTCACCTCCAGCACCCGCCAGGGGGGGGAGGCCAACGGATTCTATACGGCCTATGCGGATGTGAGTTATTCCTTCCGCGATCGGAAGACCCAAGAGGTGGTGTTCGAGGGTGGCAAGCAGGGCGTGAAGGGTGTGCAACTCACCTACGAAAAGGCCGGCCTGGAAAGCCTCAAGAAGGTCATTCCCGACATCCGGAAAGAACTGGTGCCCGGTATCATGAACGCTTTTAATTGACGTGCCCACTACTTTTTTCAAGTTTGGCACGGATATGGGAAATACCTTGGACGAAGAGATGAACCACCGCCGGAAGTGTACCGGCCACAGCAAACAACAACCATGAAACCCTTGACCATGAACCGTTCCGTTACGGTGCTGATGACCGCCTTGGTGCTGTCCGGTGCCATGTCCTCCTGCAAGAAGAAGAAGGAAGTCGTGACCACACCACCTTCGGGGGAGACCGAGGTGAAGGTGGAATGCTCCGGCCCCGAATTCTTCACCAACGACAAGGTGTTCCGTGCCAACAACCTGGGCGAGAGCATGGACCAGGCCACCTCCAAGAAGAAGGCATTGGCCAATGCGCGCGCCGATCTGGCCAGCGCCATCAATACCCAGCTGAAGGGCGTGATCGACAACTACGTGAACAGCCGGGAGATGAACAACAAAGAGGAAGTGGCCGAGCGATTCGAGGGCCTCACACGCGAGGTGATCGACCAGAAACTCACCGGCACCAAGACCATCTGTGAGAAGGTGATGAAGGTGAACGCCACAGGGAACTTCAAGACCTATGTGGCCATCGAGCTCAGTGCTCAGGACCTGCTGGCCGCTTACAATGAGCGGTTGAGCAACGATGAGCGCCTGCGGATCGATTACGACTACGAGAAGTTCAAGGAGACCTTCGAGGCCGAGATGAACAAGCTGGGTAAGTAACCGTCGCTACACCCAGGTCTTGAGCGGCCTGGAGAACATCGGTCAGGCTCCTCGGTTCCACCGGGGGGCCTGATCCTTTTTCCGGGGATATGCCCGATACCGGGGTGGTCGTTGGATCGTACGCGTGGCCCGGACCACAAGCCCCGCCGCGACACGGGGCACCGCGGTGCCGTCGGTCCGGTGTAGCGTTATTCGCCCACCATGGCCAGCACCTTCTCCACGATATCCTCCACGCTGGGCTTGCTGAAGTAGTCTCCATCGCTGCCGTAGGCAGGGCGGTGGGCCTTGGCGGTGAGGGTGCACGGCGTGCCATCCAACCAGTGGTAACCACCTTGGACCTCGAGGATGTTCTGTAGGATGTACGCGCTTGCCCCGCCCGGCACGTCCTCGTCCACCACCAACAGTCGGTTGGTCTTCTGCAGGCTCCGTACGATGTGGTGTTCCCGGTCGAAGGGGAGGAGGGTGCGTGCGTCGATGACCTCCACGCTCACCCCCAGCTCCTGCAGTTCCTCGGCCGCTTTCAGGCCGATGTGCAGCGTGCTTCCATAACCCACCAGGGTAAGGTCGGAGCCTTCGCGCAGGACCTCGGGGATGCCGATGGGCACGGTGAAGCTGCCCAGGTTGGAGGGGAGGCGTTCCTTGCTGCGGTAGCCATTGAGGCATTCGATCACCAGCGCGGGATCGTCGCTTTGGAGCAGCGTGTTGTACATGCCGGCGGCCTGTTGCATGTTGCGGGGCACGCACACCACCACGCCGCGCACACTGCTCAGGATCATGCCCATGGGGCTACCGCTGTGCCACACGCCTTCCAACCGATGGCCCCTGGTGCGGATGATGAGCGGACATTTCTGCCCTCCCTTGGTGCGCCAATGCACGGTGGCCAGGTCGTCGCTGATCCCTTGCAGGCAGTAGAGCAAGTAGTCCAGGTACTGGATCTCGGCCACCGGCCTGAGGCCGCGTAGTGCCATGCCGATGCCTTGCCCCAGGATGGTGGCTTCACGTATCCCGGTAT
>SSGN01000154.1 GCA_008016945.1 Flavobacteriales bacterium | reverse complement strand
TTGAAGTGACCGGCCTGGATGGCCGCGCATGCCTTCTGGTGCGAAGCGACGGCGAAGGCGTCCTGGTCGTCGCGCGAAACCTTCCACTTCTCGGCGACCTTTTCGGCGGTGAGGCCCATGCCGAAGGCGATCGCGTAGTTCTCGTCCTTCTCGAACACTGCCGGGTTGATGGCGATCTTGTTGCCCATGATCTGGTTCAAGAGCGACATGGTCTCGGTACCGGCGGCGATCATCACGTCGGCTTCGCCGAGGCGGATGCGCGCAGCGGCATCAGCGACAGCCTGCACGCCCGAAGAGCAGAAGCGGTTGATGGTGATGCCCGGCACATTGTTCGGCAGGCCGGCCAGCAGCACGCCGATGCGGGCGACGTTCATGCCCTGCTCCGCTTCCGGCATGGCGCAGCCGACGATGACATCCTCGACGAGGGCCGGATCAAGCTGCGGCGCCTGCGCCATCACGGACTTGATCGCGTGCGCCAGCATGTCGTCCGGGCGGACGTGGCCGAACATGCCCTTGCGCTTGGCCACCGGCAGACGCGTGGCGGCAACGATGTAGGCGTCCTGAATCTGTTTGCTCATTTCTCAGTTCTCCAATCTGTTTGAAGAGACGTAGTAGCGGTCACCGGCGAGGCGCCCCGGAGCATTCGAGCGGAGCATACATTTTGTATGTGAGCATCGAATGCGAGGAGCAACGAAGTCGGTGGCCGCGCTCTCGTCTCGTCTTAGTTGCGCAGCGGCTTGCCGGTTTCCAGCATATGCTGGATCCGTTGCTGGGTCTTTTCGGTCTTCAGCAGCTCTACGAAGAGCTTGCGCTCGACCGTCAGCAGCCACTGCTCGTCGACCAGCGAACCGCCCTCGACATCACCGCCGCACAGCGCGGTAGCTGCGGCCTTCGCCACCTGGTAGTCGTGTCCGGAAATCATGCCGCCTTCCTTCATGTTGGCGAGCATCATTTCGCAGTTGGCGATGCCGGTGCGTCCGGCAACCTTGATGCCACGCGGCGAGAGCTTCGGGTAGTAACCGGCTTCGGCCATGCCACGCGCTTCCTTGACGGCGATGTAGAGCAGTTCGTGGGCGTTGAAGACGATCCTGTCGGTCTCACGCGCAAAGCCGAGCTCGACGGCCTCGGCACCGCTCTTCGAAACGTTGGCCATGGCAATGGTCATGAACACCGGCTGGATGAACTCGAATACATCGCCACCACCGGTCTTCGCTGCCCCTTGCGCGGCACGGATGGCGAATTCCTTGCAGCCGCCGCCGGCCGGGATCAGGCCGACACCGGCCTCGACGAGGCCGACGTAGCTTTCCAGCGCGATGACGCGCTTGGCGGCATGCATCAGGAACTCGCAACCGCCACCCAGCGCCATGCCCTGCACGGCGGCAACGACGGGCACCTTGGCGTACTTGAACGCCATCGAAGCGTTCTGGAACTCGGCAACGTAGGTTTCGAGCAGATCAAACTGCTTCGCCTGCAGCCCTTCGGCGACTTCCTTCAGGTTGGCGCCGAAGGCGAACGGCGCTTCGTGCCAGACGACGAGGCCTTTGAGCTGCTTCTCGGCGAGAGGAATCGCTTCCTTGATGCCAAGAATGACGTCGCGACCAAGCGTGTGATTCTTGCTGGTGATCGACAGGATGCCGATCTCGTTATCGAGTTGTGGCAGCTTCCACAGGCGGACACCGGCGTTTTCCCAGATCGTCTCGCCCTGCACCGGTTTTTCGCCGAGCACGCGCTCGGGGAAAATCTGGCGCTGGTAGACCGGCAGCGTCGAGCGTGCCTGCAGCGTGTTGGCGGACGCCGAGTACGAGCCTTCGGCGGCATGCACGCCCCCTTGGTCAACTCGCGCGAACACCCAGGCCGGCAGCGGCACATCGCTCATCGCCTTGCCGGCGGCGATATCGTCGCGCACGGCTTCGGCGATGGCCTTCCAGCCGGCCGCCTGCCAGGTCTCGAACGGGCCCTGCGACCAGCCGAAGCCCCAGCGCATCGCGAAATCGACGTCACGTGCGTTGTGCGCGATGCCTTCGAGGTGCACGGCAACGTAATGGAAGATGTCGCGGAAGATGGCCCACAGAAACTGCGCCTGGGGGTGGCTGGAGGCGCGCAGTTGCGCGAACTTCTCGGCCGGGTTCTTGCTCTTGAGGATGGCCAGCACCTCGGCGTCGACTTCGCCGGCGGAATCGCGGTAGTCCTGTGCCTGAAGGTCGAGCACCTTGATCGCCTTGCCGTCCTTCCTGAAGATGCCGGCCTTGGTCTTCTGGCCCAGCGCACCCTTGGCAATCAGCGCCTGCAGCCAGGCCGGCGCGGCATAGTACTGGTGCCACGGATCGGCGGGCAGGGTGTCCTGCATCGTCTTGATGACGTGCGCCATCGTATCCAGGCCAACGACGTCGGCGGTGCGGTAGGTGGCGCTCTTCGGGCGACCGATCAGCGGGCCGGTGAGGCCATCCACCTCGTCGAAGCCGAGACCGAATTGCTGCGTGTGGTGCATGACCGCGAGGATCGAGAAAACGCCGACGCGATTGGCGACGAAGTTCGGCGTATCGAGCGCGCGCACCACGCCCTTGCCCAGCCGCGACACGACCCACGATTCGAGATTGTTCAGCATCTCGGCGTTCGTCTCGCGGGTGGCGATCAGTTCGACCAGATGCATGTAGCGCGGCGGATTGAAGAAGTGGATGCCGCAGAAATTCGGGCGCAGGTTGGCCGGCAGGCCTTCGGCCAGGCGGTTGATCGACAGGCCCGAGGTGTTCGAGGCGATGATCGCGTCCGGCGCGATGAACGGCGAAATCTTGCGATAGAGATCGTCCTTCCACTCGAGCTTCTCGGCAATCGCCTCGATGATCAGGTCGCAACCCTTCAGCTGCTCCAGATGCTGCTCGTAGTTGGCAGCATCGATATAGGCAACGCGATCCTTGGTTGCCAGCGGCGAGGGCTGCAGTTTCTTGAGGCCGTCGATGGCCTTCTTGACAATGCCGTTCGGGTCGCCTTCCTTGGCAGGAAGGTCGAAGAGCACCACCGGCACTTCGGCATTGGCAAGGTGCGCGGCAATCTGCGCGCCCATCACCCCCGCCCCGAGCACCGCGACTTTCTTGACGATGAAGTTGCTCAAGCTGTTCTCCTTTTATGGGATGGTTGTTCCGCCTCGGCGATCTGCTGAACGCCCCGCCGAATTAAACGAACGTTTGAATTATATGCTGTTGGATATCAAGGTCAACGGGAAAGGCCCACTTTCCAGAAAATTGGAGGTGGATTTCTAAAAATGCGCCGAGGGAGTGCAAAAAAAACGGCGCCCATTCGGGCGCCGTCCATTGTTCCAGTCTGAACGATCAGAACGTCTGGTTGTACTGAACCGAGAGAATATCCGCGCGATTGTTGTTCCAGTTACCGCGCACAACCTGCGGCGTGCCGGTCACCGCACGGGCAGCCTTCGCATCATCGAAGAAGATGTGGCTATAGCCAAAGTCCACCGACGCCTGCTTGGACAAACTGTATTTGCCGCCGAACGACAGCCATGTACGGTCCGAATCGGGCAGGGTCATGGTGCGATCAGCGGTCTTGCCAACCGGGGACTGATCGTAAGCAACGCCAAAACGGAACTTCCAAGCGTTGTTGTACTGGTAATTTGCCCCAAGGCCGATACGCCAGGTGTCCTCGAAGTTGTAGGAAAGACTGGTGATCGTGGTTCCGGCAGGCACGAGGCCGGCGTTCTTGGTTTTCAGTGTGAGCTTCTCAAACACGCTCCACTCCGTCCAGGTCAGATCCCCGAGCAGTTCCCAACGGTCGCTGAGTTTTTGTGAAACAGCAAAAGACAAAGTGGCCGGGGTTTCGTAGCCGTCCGCAGTCACATCCTGGTTGCGGAACAGCGCGCCTGCCGGCAAAGCCACTGCAGCACCCATCTTCTGCTTGCCTTCGACATCGAAGTCAATCCCGGAACGATACGAAACGCCCAGACGCGTGCTCGGCGAGATCTGGAACATCGCACCGACGTTGGCACCAAAGCCCCAAACCGGATCGCTTTCGACGTTCAGATAGTTGCCCGTGCCATTCGGGAAGCCTTGCTTGAACGCAACATGGGCTCGGGTGAAATTCACACCAAGGCCAAGGGAGAGCATGTCATTTACCTTGATAGCGAACGACGGGTTGATGTTGATGTGCTCGATTTCAGCAAAGTAGCCTGCATTACGACCGATGAAGTTCTTGTCGTACTCCGTCTTGTTACCAAACGTCGGGCCGACGCCGACACCGAACCAGACATCAGGAGCTACCGACCACGACCAGTAGCCATGCGGCAGAAACGCCGTTCCGCCGGCATCGCCGCCATCGGCAGTATTTCCGGCGCCATTGAGCGCCGTCAGATTCGTACCGGCATTCTTGAACTTGATGGAGCGATTAAGGATTGTGCCCGACAAGGAAATCGTGTGCCCCTTCGGCAGGTAGGTCATGCCGGCCGGGTTGAAGTAGATCGTGCTCGAATCTTCAGCGGCAGCAGCAGCGCCCGCAAAGGCATTGCCGTTGGCGGAACCGCTCTGGTTCTGCAGCGCGAAACCCGATGCGCCTGCGGCTCCTGCAAAGCCCAGCATCATGAGCGCCGGGATCAGGCGCATGGTCAAACCTTTGGTCATACTATGGTCTCCTTGGTCTTAAAGTTATCGTTAGAAAAAAATTCTTCCGACAGGATGGCTACTGACAGGATTAAACAAAAAAACAGCGTTTGAAATCTATGATTTATCAGCAGAAGGCAGCTCACGCTTGACCCCTTGTTGCGTAATAGCAACATAGGTCAGCGTCGCTTCCGTCACCTTCACAGTCACAGGGTCCGTCGGATTGCGCTGCGCATAAACCTCGACGTTAACTTTTATCGAGGTTCTGCCGGTTTCGACGATTTCGGCATAGAAACTGACGACATCACCGACCGAAACCGGCTGTTTGAACAGGAAGGAATTGACCGATACCGTCGCCACCCGGCCGCGGGCGCGGCGCATGGCGGGGATGGCACCGGCCACATCGACCTGGGCCATGATCCAGCCACCGAAGACATCGCCGTTCTGATTGACGTCCGCCGGCATCGGCATGACGCGCAGTGCGGGCTGGCCTTGCGGCAGCTGGACAGGGTTTTCAGCCATTCTGGTTCTTCACGTAGTTGAGGGGGCCGCCGGTAAAGGGTGCGAAACCGGTGCCGAATATTACCCCGGCGTCAGCCAGGTCGGCATCGGCAACGATACCCTCATCCACCAGCCGCTGCGTCTTGTCCAGCAGGGGCTTGACGAGGCGCGCCGCGAGCCCCGCCGGCACAGCTCCGGGGGCGCCCTTGGCCGGTTTGCCGCTGCTGTGGTCGTAGAAGCCCTTGCCGCTTTTCTTTCCCAGATTGCCGGCGTTGAAGCGTTCGACAAGGCATTTCGGCGGCTCGGCGCCGGAACCGGCCAGGGCCTTGCCGGCCGCCATGGCAACGTCGAGCCCGACCATGTCGACCAGTTCGATCGGTCCCATCGGCATGCCGAAGGCGAGCATTGCCTCGTCGACCGTCTCCGGCGTCACGCCTTCATCCACAGCACGCATCGCTTCAAGCATGTAGGGCCCGAGAACGGCGTTAACCAGGAAGCCGGGAGCACTCTTCACCGGCAGTGGCAGGCGATCGATCTGGCGCACGAAGGCTGCCGCCTTCCGGGCCATTTCCGGATCACCGCCTTCGGCAGACACCACCTCGACCAGCGGCATTTTCGAGACCGTGTTGAAGAAATGAATGCCGACCGGACGCGCCGGATTCTTCAGTACCGTGCGCAGATCTTCCAGCTTCAGGCTGGAGGTGTTCGT
>SSGN01000023.1 GCA_008016945.1 Flavobacteriales bacterium | reverse complement strand
CGGGCAGGGGACACCATTCGTTGGACCCAACAGCACACGAACGCTGAACATCACCGACAACGATGCCATCACCGGCGAAGTGATTGCTCGGCAGGCGTTCGATGGGCTGGGTAGCGATACTTGGGCCATTTCCACCGGCGCTGGGAATGTGAGCACGGCCACAGGAAGTGGGGATTCACCGAGTAACCAACGGATTTTGAGTGGAACGGCTTCGTGGCAAACCGTTGGTGGGACTTTCACACTGGAGTTGCCATCGGTGGATGTGTCGGGTTATTCGAACATCACGCTTGGGCTACGCGTTTCTGCGGTTTCCGGAAATGGAACGAATGGAATAGACCCAGGGGATTATGTGCGAGTCTATGCCGACCTCAACGGTGGTGGATTCCCGGGCACGGCGGATGTAGAAGTGACAGGCAGTTCGGCGAACAATAACGCTCGCTGGTTGTACACCGGTACACAAACCGCCAACACCACAGCAGGCACTCCAATCGCTGTCCAATCACCGGATCCCGGATCGACCCCTTCTACGGTGAATGGTCCCGGTACCATTACGATTAGCGTACCTAATGGAACACAAAGCGTGGCGTTACGGGTAGTGGCAAATAGCGGAACTAATGAGCGCTGGAATGTCGACAACATCCAAGTGACCGGCGACCGCTGCAGCGCCACCTATTACAGCCGTGCCGATGGCAACATAGGTGCAGCCATTTGGGCCGATACCCCGAATGGTACGGCGGGCAACGTCACCTTCGATCGCTTCAAGAGCATGGTGGTGCAGAACGGCGATGTGGTGAACCTGAATGCTGCCACACGCGTGAACGACTACACCGTGAATGCCGGTGGCCAACTGGACCTGGCCGCGAACCAGATCCTCACGGTGAGTGGCGATGTGTTCGATATCGACGGCACCATGACCGCTGCGGACAACAGCACCATCCTACTCAACTCCACGGCACTGGTGACCTTGGAGAGCGCCGGTGCGCTAGACCTCTTCAACCCTACAGCCAACACCCCCCGCAATGTGGTCACCGACGCCACCCTCAACAACCGCGGCACACTGTTGCAGCAAGATGGCGAGTTCGATGCCAGCACGGGCAGCATCACGTTGGTGAGCGACAACACCGGCAGCGGTCGGCTAGGGCCGGTAGGCACAGGGGCCAGCTACACCGGCAACATCACCGTGCAGCGCTACATCCCCGCAGGGGCCACCAACTGGCGCTTCCTTGGCAGCCCGGTGGCCGGCCAGACCATCAACGATTGGAAGGACGACTTCTACACCGCCGGATTCCCCGGCTCGCACAGCCCCGGCTTCAGCAACCCGGTGGGTAGCGGCATCCTTTGGCCCAGCATCCGCTGGTACGACGAAACACGCACCTACAACCACATCGATACCGGCTGGGTGGGCGTGTCGGGTACGGCACAAGCCCTCGTTGCCGGACAGGGCTTCGCGGCATGGTGTGGCACCGGCCTCACCAACACCACGGCATTCACCATCGATGTGACCGGTGCGCCGCACATCGCCGCCAGCCCGATCACGCGCAACCTGGACTACACCAACAACAGCCTGAGCGTGGATGGTTGGAACGCGGTGAGCAATCCGCTGCCCAGCCCGGTGCTCTTCAGCAGCCTGGTACGTACCAACGTGGAGGACTACGTGTACATCTTCAACCCGGCCGCAGGCAACGTGGCCGTATGGGATGCGGGCTCCCAACAGAGCACCCTGAATGGCACCGATACCATCCAGAGCAGCCAGGCATTCCTGGTGCAGGCCACCGGCAGCGGTGCCTCCATCGCCTTCGAGGAGAGCGATAAGGTCAACGATCGCCAGGGCGGATTCTTCGGAGGTTCGCAGGTGAACCTGTTCCAAGGGGTGCGCCTCAAACTCACCAGCGTCATCAACACCTTCTCCGACGAGGCGTTGGTCTCCTTCGGCAACGGTACGGCCGGGGTGGATGGCGACGATGTGCCGAAGATGACCTTCGCGCACCCCGATGCACCGCAGATCGCCACCCTCGTGGGCGATAGGCTCTTTGCGATCAACGCCGCTGGCGCCAACGCTGCGGCCTTGGAGATCCCCGTGAAGGTGGATGTGAGCGTCAGTGGAACGTACACCGTGACCGCCACCGACATGGCGAACATCGGCCTCACCTGCCTCACCCTGGAAGACCTGCTCACGGGCACCATCACCCCGCTGGTGGAAGGTGCTGCGTACAGCTTCACCACCGAAGCCAACGCCGGCAACGAGCCCCGCTTCATGCTGCGGGCGAGCACCCGCGTGCCGCTCTATGCCGAACGGACTTCCTGCCACGGCCTGGCCGATGGCCGTGGTACCGTGGTGCATGTGGGCCAGCACCCCATCGACATCACTTGGACCGACGCCAACGGCACGGTGACCCTCCAACAGACCATCGAGGATGGCGTGGCCGTGCACACCGGCCTGGCAGCAGGCACCTATGGGGTTACGGTGAGCAGCGATGCCGGTTGCGGTGACCTGTTCACGACCTTCACCATCGAAGAGCCCGCCGCTTTGGAAGTGAGCATGCAGGGAACGGCCGCCTCCTGTGCCAACACCGCCGATGGCCTGATCGACCTCACCGTGTTGGGCGGTACCGCCCCATACACCTTCACCTGGAGCGAGGGCAGTACCGAGGAGGACCTCGTGGCGGCCCCCGGCACGTACACCGTGGCCATCGTGGATGATCGCGGATGCACCGTGGCCACACCGGAGTTCATCATCGCAGCGGGCCCAGGCCCCGTGGCCATGGCCGAAGCGTCGGCAACGACCATCCTGGTGAACGACCTGGTCTCCTTCACCAACAACAGCACCAACGCCGATGCACAGACCTGGGACTTCGGCGATGGCCAGGTGAGCAACGACCACGCGCCCGAGCATAGCTGGGCCATCCCCGGCACCTACACCATCACCCTTACGGTGGACGATGGCGACTGCACCGATACCTGGACCGCACAGATCCTCGTGGAAGCCTCCACCGGGACGGGCACCTCCGCGTCGGTGCAAGGCATCAGCGCATGGTACGCCAACGACCGCTTCGTGGTGGCGCACGACCTCGACAATGGCCGCCCCTTGGTGGTTGAAGTGCTCGACGCCACGGGACGCCTCCATGTCACCCGCACCTTCGTTGCCACCCCTGGTCGCGTGAGCCTGCCAGCCGATGGCCTGAGCAGCGGCGTGTGGTTCGTTCGCATCGGCAACGATGGCAACAGCCGTACCGTGCGCGTACCCTTGATGCGCTGAACGATCGGATCCTTTTCATCGAGCGAACCCCGCCAAAGGCGGGGTTCGCTCGTATCGGGCCGCTGATATCCCATTTGGACATTCGATCACAGCCGAAGGTGTGCGGCTATTCTTTCACAGACCGGTACGACGGGCCGCTTGCATAGCGGAGCCTACGGTATTGATCTCTCGGAGAAAGCATGGGGAAAAGGAGCAAGCGGATCGGATGGTATTGGATGTACGAACGGTAGGAGTAGTGCTATGATGGAATCCCACGGATATCCGAACAGCACGATGGATCGCGAAGCGTTCCTCCCGGTGGGTTGATGGCCAGGATCCGATAGCCAGAACGTCGGCACAGGCTTTTCAGCGCCACCACCTACCTTCGCCAGCATCATCCTTCGCCCATGAACCGCACACGACTGATCGGCCTCTTCCTGCTACTCATCGCCTTCACGGGCTGCATCACCATCGAGGAGAACTACACGTTCAAGAAGAACGGTAGCGGCACCATGGAGTATGTGGTGGATATGAGCCAGATCGGCGAGATGCTCAAAGCCTTCGAGGACATGGGCGATGGGAAGGGGAAGGAGGACAAGGACGCGGGGTTGAACCAACTGGACATGAAGGAACAGGTCAGTGCGTTGAAGAACGTTCCGGGGATCAAGAAGGTGAAGTTGAACAACAAGGACAAGTATGTGCAACGGGTCTCCTTCGCCTTTGCCGACCTGAACGCGTTGAACGCTGCGCTCAACGTGCTCATGGAGGACAGCACGGACACCCAGCACACCTTCTTCCAGTGGGAAGGCAACACTCTCGTGCGCCGGAGCAATGGCCATGCGCGCGACATCGGGTTGGGTATGGGGAACGAAGACCCGTCCGACACCACGGACATGACCGAGCTCCTCTCCAGCATGAAGTACAAGTATCGGTTCACCTTCCAAGAACCCATCGCCAATACGGAAGTGGCGGAGGGCATGGCGAAAGAGAGTCCCGATCCGCGCACAGTGAAGCTCGATACGGACTTCAGCGTCATCGGCAAGGATGAGAAGGTGCTGGATCTGCGCATCGAACTGAAGCGTTGAGCATGGAGCACGTACATCTGTTGGAGACCGCCATCCGCTTGGCGGCCAAGGTGCATCGCGGGCAGGTGGATCGTTTCGGCAAGCCGTACATCCTGCACGTGATGCGGGTGATGATGCGTGGACAGGACCTGGAGGAACAGCTCCTCGGTGCCTTGCACGACGTGTTGGAACGCTCGGAGCTCACCGTGGACGATCTGGCGAAGAAGGGCTTCCCGCCACGGGTGCTCAAGGCCTTGCTCCACATCAGCCGCGTGGAACCCGAGACCTACGAACAGTACATCGATCGGGTGGTGCAGGATAACCTCGCCATACGCGTGAAGCTGCACGACCTGGCCGACAAGATGGACCTGCTGCACGTGGACCAATTGGACCCGGCCGACCTGAAGCGCTACAACAAGCAGCTCACCGCCTACCACCGGATGAAACGGATCGTGGAGGAGGCCAAGGCCAACATGCACCTGCAGACCGCAGCGGCAAAGGTGCGCTGATCAAGACGATCCGGCGCGTGAGCGTGGCCTACGGTCCATGCCGTATTGCACAAGAATCGGACCATGGGGTCCGAAAGACGGAGTTATATTCGGCGGATCATCCTCAACGATTGCTGAATGCGCAGAACCCTCGTACCGTTCTTGGCCGCGCCATTACTCGTCGCCTGTGGCGGAGGTGCGGAGAAACACGATCCAACCCTGGCGGATACCACCGCCGCCACTTCGGACTTCCGCTGGGAGACCGATCAGTTCGCCGATGTGCGGATCCTTCGGTATCAAGTGCCGGGTTGGGACCAGCTCACCGCCAAACAGAAGGAGCTCTGCTACTACCTCAACATGGCAGGCTTGGCCGGTCGGGACATCCTTTGGGATCAGAATTACCGCCACAACCTGAAGATCCGCCGGGCGTTGGAACGGATCATCAAAGCGTACAAGGGCGAACGCAGCGGAGCGGACTGGGACGCGTTCATGGTCTATGCCAAGCAGGTGTTCTTCAGCAACGGCATCCACCACCACTACAGCAACGACAAGCACGTACCGGCCTTCGGACAACCCTATTTCCAAGAACTCCTCAAGGCCAGTGGCGCCTCCCTGCCCGATGAGGTCCTAACGGCCATCTTCGATCCCTCGGTGGACGCCAAGAAGGTGAGCCTCGATGCCGATAAGGACCTGGTCCTGGCCAGTGCCGTGAACTTCTACGGCGACGACATCAACGAAAAGGAGGTGGACGCCTTCTACGCGGACAAGACCGGAAAAGGGGAGACCCAACCCTTGAGCCACGGCCTTAACAGCAAGTTGGTGCGCGGCAGCGATGGGAAGTTGGTGGAACAGGTGTACAAGGTGGGTGGACTGTATGGCGCCGCGCTCGAAGAGAGCGTGAAGTGGCTGGAGAAAGCCGTTGCCGTGGCGGAGACGCCGGAGCAGAAGGCCGCTCTCGAACTGCTCATCCAGTACTACCGCACCGGCGACCTCAAGACCTGGGACGACTTCAACATCGCCTGGGTCAAGGATACCCGCAGTTCGGTGGACTTCATCCTCGGCTTCGTGGAGGTGTACAACGACCCCCTCGGCAAGCGCGGCAGCTACGAGAGCATCATCGAGGTGAACGATCCCGTGGCCACCAAGAACATGAGCGTGATCATGGACAACGCCCAATGGTTCGAGGACAACTCGCCCTTGATGCCCGAGCACAAGAAGAAGAACGTGGTGGGCATCAGCTACCGGTTCATCAACACCGTGGGCGAGGCTGGCGATGCCGCGCCCAGCACCCCCATCGGGGTGAACCTGCCCAATGCCGACTGGATCCGTGCCGCGCATGGCAGCAAGAGCGTGAGCCTGGGTAACATCAGCGACGCCTACGACCAAAGCGCGGGCAGCAGCACCCTGGAGGTGTTCTGCCACGATGCCGAGGAGATCGAGCGGGCCAAGAAGTACGGTGCCCTGGGCGGCAACCTGCACACCGCGCTGCACGAAGTGGTGGGCCACGCCAGCGGCCAGCTGGAGCCTGGCGTTGCCGGCCCCGATGCCACGTTGAAGAGCTACGCCAGTACCTTGGAAGAGGGCCGTGCCGACCTGGTGGCGCTCTACTACATGATGGACCCCAAGATGGTGGAGTTGGGGGTGATGCCCAGCCTGGAAGTGGGCAAGGCCGAGTACGACGGCTACATCCGCAACGGACTGCTGGTGCAGCTCCGTCGTCTCAAGGAAGGTCGCAACCTCGAAGAAGCGCACATGCGCAATCGCCAATGGGTGAGCGCCTGGGCCTACGAGCAAGGCAAGGCCGATAGCGTGATCGTGAAGGTGGTCCGCGACGGATACACCTACTACGATATCCGCGACTATGACAAGCTGCGCGATCTGTTCGGCAAGCTGCTGCGCGAGGTGCAGCGCATCAAGAGCCAGGGCGACGCGGCGGCCGGTAAGGCCTTGGTGGAGAACTACGGCGTGAAGGTGGATCCCGCCATCCATCGCGAAGTGCTCGACCGCTCGGCGAAGATCAAGACCGCACCGTACGCTGGATTCATCCAACCCGAGATGACCCCGGTGTACGACGCGGAGGGGAGGGTCACCGATGTGAAACTCGACTATCCGGAGGATTTCGTGAAGCAGATGTTATTCTTTGGAGAGAAACACAGCTTCCTGCCGGACGTGAACTGAGCGACCCACTGGGGAAGACCGACCAGCCATTGGACGGCCGCGAAAGAAAATGTGCACCAGGATCGAAACCTTCGTAACGCAGCTCCCGTTCAACCCCCTGTCCAAGTAGTTCAAAGGTCAATCTGAAGAGTCACGTCGCCCCTGTCCCCTCCCGTGGATGGGGGCTTCGTGCTTCTGGTGGGTTCGCTACACCAGGGGGATATTCAAGGCCAGCCGATCGGCTTGCTCATTCCCGTTCCCCCAATACCGAGAGGCCTGTTCCATGGGCACCGCCACACAACAGGTCTTCCGTGCGGACCTACGAGAACACAACAGCACACCACTTCCGTTCGTGAGTGTGCCACCGGTATTGCGGAGTCAGCAGTGTGCCAGGGATCTTTCCAAGGGGCCGTGCCAGCGAAGCAGGGAGAAGAGGCGAGGGGTGGAAAAGCAGAACGGGAGTGGCGGCTGCCACTCCCGTTCCTTGTACCGAAGGCGGGACTCGAACCCGCACAACCTTTCGGTCACACGCCCCTGAAACGTGCGCGTCTACCAATTCCGCCACTTCGGTGTGGTGCCTTTCGGCGCTCAGGGGCCGCAAATATAATGGAACTAACGATCCGCAGCGCGCTCAACCCATTCCTTCGTATTCCTCTTCGTTGAAAGTGAAGACCTGCGGTATTTTCGCGTCCCCGATGCCGATCAAACGATTCCGAACACAGCGCCAATGGCATAACACGCTGATGATGGTCTGGGGTACGCCGTTCCTGATCCTGCCCGGCATCATCGTCGGGGCGTCGTCCGGAAGCTTCCGGCTGCTGCAAGGGTCAGTCGTGGTGGTGCTCCTGGGGGTCATCTTCGCCGCTTGGCGCGATACGCGGAAGAAAGCCGTTTACCTGGTGGATGATGACCGCTTGGTCCTGGTCGATAAGACCGGTCGGCGCGAAGTTTTCATGACCGAGATACGCGATGCCAGTCTGCTGGACCGCATGGCCGCACGGGCATATTTGCGCGACCGTTCCGGGCCGACCAACCCGGACGCCGAGCGCTGGGGTGCGGACTTCATCCGGTTCTGCACGGTGGACATCGGTCTTCGTTCCTTCACGCTGGGTGGGGCACGCCGTCTCATCGATCGGCTGCCAAGCGCAAAAACGGACCTGCTCCTGGTCCGGCTACAGAATGGGGGAGACCTGCTGCTCTCTCCAGTGCATGCCCAGGATATGGTCGATACCTTGGGGCGTCGCCACCTTCAGATGTGACCGTGAGCCGATTACTTCCAATGGCCGGTCCTCTTCATCAACGCTGGAAATACGACGCATCCGGCCTTCGGGTTCGGTGACCCGGAAGCGTTCCATGCGGCTCGGTGGAGGGGATGGGTAGCGGTGGGGAGGTAGTGCCCGAAGATCGCCTTGGGCCACACCGGCACCAGGGGCGGTGCGATCCTAACGTATGGCCACACGCCCCGAACGGTTCACGGCCGGTTGCCATCAACCGGCGAACACGACCGGCCGCATGGGCCTTGAACGTGAACGATGATGGGACCAGGAGAACGGAATGGGGCGGCTCAGAGGTACGACCTCAGTTGTACCGGACACGCTGGCCGATGGAGAGTGTGCTCCGCTCGCTGATGCCATTGATCCTGCACAGGTCCGAAACCTTCACGCCATACCGGCGCGAGAGGGCATAGAGCGTATCGCCACGGCGGATCACGTGGTATTTCCTTGAGCTTTGGCTGCTTTTTGCAGCTGCCTTCGCCGCGGCCATATGGGCGAAGGTGCCCTTATGGATATCGAACTCCAGCGCTTTCAGGGATCCGTTCTTCAGATCGAAGATCAAGGCGGGATCGATGGGCTGGTCCAGGAAACGCACCTCGAAGTGAAGATGACTACCATAGCTCCGGCCCGTATTGCCACCAGAGCCCAAGGTGTCTCCCGCTTCCACCAACGTGCCGGGCTCCACCTTCCGGTCGCTCAGGTGAGCATACACCGTTTCCAGGCCGTTGTAATGCCGCACCACCACCACATTGCCGAACGTCTTGTTGTACTTGGATACACGCACCATGCCCGGAAATGCCGCCATGACCGGGTCGCCGGTCTCCAGGTCCAGATCTACGCCATAGTGCATACGGCCCTTGCGCATGCCGTACCCCGATGTCACCTCGCCCGCACAAGGCATGGTCAGGTCGTGCTCATGTGCTCCAAGTAGCAACTTCAACGTATCGTGCGCGACGAGCCTTGATCCGGTCACCCGGTCGAAGAGCACGTCGGTGTTCCAGTGGCAGTACATGTCGTATCCGGGGATGAACGTCAACGAGTCGTTCACATCCCACGTGGCGTTGCTCGGCTCCAGCACCACTTCAGTGGCATCGCCATCATTCAGTTCCTCGAAGATGTCCAGACCTTCGGGGCCTCCGATGTCCGTGTGACCTTCCTGTGCATGCGCCATGGACAGGCCCAGGGTAGGGGCCAGCAGGAGCAGCAGGGAGCGGAGGTTCTTCATCGTCGGCGGGCAAAACTATCCGTATGCCCGAACGCACCAAGGATGAGCCTCAACTGTTTTCCACAGACCACCCTTATTTATCCATTGGGCGGGCGAAACGCAGGATTCGTCTGGCGGAACCTTGGTTTGGGCGGGCCGTTAAAGTCTGTTAAGCGGATCGCGTGCTATCCCTCCGCACGATCTTTGTATGGGTGTTGAGGGAAGAGGATACTCGCTTCAGTGAGGTAGGAGGTATGGAAGAACAACAAGGACAGGACCGTACAGCGCGTTCCGTGGTGAATGCCGGTGACCGTATGGCGCACGTGGTGATCGTGTATCTGGTGGCCGTATTGCTCACCCTGCCATTGTACATCATCATCTATCCGTTCGTACCCAAGCTGGTGCTTCCGATCGGCGAAGGCATACGGGTGGAGCATTTCATCACCTTCGCATGTACCCTCATCGCCTTCATTGTGCTGGTACGCAAGTTCCAGACCTTGGTGTACATCGGGCTCATGGTGGGTTTGGTGGCCGTTACCTTGACCAGCATCGGTGGTCGATACGATTTCGGCGACCTGTACAGGGATTATGCCGAGTTGCTCGGCTCCTTGCGGGAAACGGCCTCCAACGCACCGCTCGCGGCCCGCAAGTTGGCGCCCTTCCACGATGCCGATAGGCTCAAGGCCATCCTCCGCGATTCGGACGGGGCGGTCAGGAAGGAGGCTGTACGTATGGCCACGGCCAACTTCACCGACCTGAAGGTGGCCGAGGACGAGTTCACCATGGTGCAGGCCTTCTCCATCTTCAAGGAGATCAACTCGAAATGGCGTTACGTATCCGATGTGAAGGGCGGAGAGTACTTCGCCACGCCGGCCGAAAGTCTGGAGTTGATGGCGGGCGATTGTGACGATCATGCGTTGTTGATGGCCGCTTGCATCACCGCGGTCGGAGGGCAGGTGAGGTTGGTGCGGACAGAAGGCCACGTCTACCCCGAACTGCTGATCGGCTCGGCCCAACGGATGGAACGTGCAGGTTACTTGATCCGAAAGCTGTTGTTCACCAAGGAGGTCGGCGATGCTCCGCTCTACCACCACACCGATGCGGACGGGAAGCATTGGATCAACCTCGACTATACGCGCCGGTACCCAGGTGGCGAGCTCATGAACGAGCGGATCATCGGCATCCTCGACATCTGAGGTCCGGTGAGCCGAAGGTTGGTACTTTCGTGCGGAAAGTTCGATGAAGAAACTCGTGCAACCCATCGAGCTGGCGAAGGCCAGCCACATGCGTCCGGGCAATCCACGGATCACCTTGCTGACGGAGATGAGTGGCCTGAAGCGACTGGAGCGTTTCTACAACGCCATCGAGGACCTGCACGACAGGGAGTTCGTGGCGGCGGTATTCCGGAATTTGGAACTCGAGATCGAGATGGACCCGGCCGATCTGGCCAACGTGCCGAAAGACGGGCCACTGGTGATCGTATCCAATCATCCGTACGGGGCCATTGATGGCCTGGCCTTGGTGCATGTGCTGGGTGGTGTGCGGCCCGACCTGAAGGTGATGGCCAACTTCCTCCTTCAACAGTTGGAGCCCTTGCGCGATCGGTTCATCGGGGTGAATCCCTTTGAGCAACTCTCTTCGTTGAGCAGCTTTCAAGGGATGCGTCAGGCCATGTCCCATGTAAAGGAGGGCAACGCCCTGGCGGTATTCCCGGCCGGCGAGGTGAGCAGCTGGCGCACGGATTTGAAGGCTGTGGCCGACCCGCGCTGGAAGACCCCGGCCATCAAGCTCGCGCAGCATGTGGAGGCACCCGTTGTACCCGTGTGGTTCGATGGTGGCAACAGCATGCTCTTCCAGGCCCTGGGCATGATCCATCCCAACCTGCGTACCCTGGCGCTGCCCTCCGAGATGCTTCGTATGCGGGGACGATCGGTACGTATGCGCATCGGTAAGCCGATCCCGCCCAAGGATATTGCGGCGTTCTCCTCTGCGGAACAGTTGGGCCGATACCTGCGGGCCAAGACCTATGCGCTGGGCAGTGGGGTGCAGGTGAAGCGGGAACTCTTCAACCCGCTCCGTTTTCCGCAACGGCCCAAGGAGATCATACCGCCGGTGCCCAAGGATGTGCTGCAACACGAGGTCGATGGTATCGTGGACCTCAAGCTCAACAGCCAGGCCGAATTCGACCTGTACCTGGCGCCCGCAGGGAGGATCCCCAACATGTTGCGCGAGATCGGCAGGTTGCGTGAGTGCACCTTCCGCGAAGTGGGCGAGGGCACGAACAAGAGCGTGGACCTGGACGAGTTCGACCTGTATTATGATCACCTATTCCTCTGGGACCGTTCAAAGGGCTGTTTGGTGGGGGCCTATCGCATCGGCAACGGCAAGCGGATCATGTCGCGGTATGGCAAGCGCGGGTTCTACACCTACACGCTGTTCCGGATGGACCGGCCGATGGACCGGGTGCTACGGCGAAGCTTTGAACTAGGCCGTTCCTTCATCGCGGTGGAGTACCAGCGGCAGCGCCTACCGTTGTACATGTTATGGCGCGGTCTGCTGCTGCACATCACGGCCAACCCCGACCACCAGTACTTGATCGGGCCCGTAAGCATCAGTGGTACGTACAGTCGCATGGCCCGCTCGTTGATCATGGAGTTCGTGGAGCAGCACCACTACGACCACGGGATGGCCGCATCCGTACGGCCGCGGAACAAGTTCCGGGTCAAGGTCGACACCGTGGACCGCGAGGCGCTCGTACAGGCCTCGATGGCCGACCTCAAGCGCATGGACCGGTTGATCGCCGAGATCGACCCGCACGAGACCGCCATGCCCGTGCTGCTGAAGAAATACCTGCTGTTGAACGCCCGGATCATCGGCTTCAACCGCGATCCGCGGTTCAACGATGCCCTTGATGGGCTGATGGTGCTCGACCTCACCAAGCTGCCGGAGCGGACCGTGGAGGATCTGCGAAAAGGCATGGAGGTGGCCTGACCCCATCCGGATGCGTTGGTGTGTTTCATCACCAGGGGGACAGGCGTGATCCCGACCTTTGAGCCATGGTGAAACGAATGACCTTGGTGGTCGGGGCGAGCCCCGAGCCGACCCGCTACAGTCACATGGCTGCCCTCCGTTTGCTGGAGAAGGGACATCCAGTGTTGTTGATGGGTAAACGGAAAGGCGCCATCGGAGGAGTGGCGATCCAAAGCACGGTGCCTGAAGGAGCCGAGGTACACACCATCACCATGTATGTGGCTCCGGCACACCAGCAGGACCTTATGGATGGCTTGCTGGCCCTGCGTCCGGCCCGGATCATCTTCAACCCCGGAACCGAGAACCCAGCGTTCGAGGCGGCGGCGAAAGCCCTCGGCATGGAGGTGGTGGAGGGCTGCACCCTGGTGATGCTCGCCACTGGCGCCTATTAGTGTGCCCCTTTCGTAGAGTGATCCGCTCAGGCGGAACCTCTGCGTACGGTTCCCATACCATGTCGTACGAAGGAGTGGGCCAGGCCTACGGAAGAGGTCGCGACGGGGAAGACATGCGGAAATGGACCGAGTGGATCGGCCTGCTCCTTCGTACGAATTCTGATGACCAGCTTCACGCGAACAGGTGCGCTTGGCACTGCCGGGGTGTTCGCATGGAGCGATGAAATGGTAGGGGGGCGTCGAGCTTCCGCGATGCGACACGAGACCGACCCAACGAAAAAGCCCCCCGGGATGCGGGGGGCTTTTTCGTTCAAGGTTCTCCGTATCACTTACCCACCATCAGCTTTTGGGTGTGGTGGCCGACCTCGTTGGAGGCATTGATCAGGTACAGGCCATTGGCCAGGTTGAGTTCCGAGGCGCTGAACTGAAGGATCCGGCTGGAAGGAGCGTTCACACGCTGATGCACCACGGCACCGCGGATATCGGTGATGGTGATGGTGGTCGCGTACTTATCCATGCCATGCACACCCAGGGTGAACTGGTCGTTCGTTGGGTTGGGGTAGAGGTTCATGAACTTCTCCACGGAGAGGTCTTCCACACCCACCGCACCAAGGATGTTGATGTTGTCGATGTACAGGTTGCCACTGTATTCGCTGCTGATGTAGCGGAAACGGAACCGCACGTTGGCCACGCGCCGCTGCGCGTTGAGGTTGAAGGTGCGCTCGGTCCATGCCGGAGGTGGCAGCTGCGGGTTGTTACCGTTGTTGATCAGTTGGGCACCAGAGAGTTCGCCATTGGGGAGCAGGCTCCAGGTACGACCGCAGTCGGTGCTGATGGAGACCAGGAGTTTTTCGGTGACCAGTGCGAGGTCGCTGGCCGTGGTGGAGTAGGCGAAGCTGAATTGGAACGATGCTTCGGACAGGCCGCTCAGGTCGAAGGTGGGCGAGTAGAAGTCATCGTAGTCGGCACCGTTCGGGCTGTCGATCAGGTCGAGGTAGTCGCGTTCGCCGCTGTTCAACATCACACAGGCACCGCTTCCGTTGCCTGCCGTGGTCGTTCTGCGCCAGGAGGTGATGTTGTTCGCGTGGTTCTGAGACAACCAAGGGAAGAGGCTGGTGGTCGTTTCGAACCCTTCGCTATAGAGACCCACGTGGTCATTGGGCGTGCCACCGATCACAAAGGCATAGGGATCCACCTTGGTGGTACTGCCATTGGCGTTGGTCACCGTCAGGGTCACTTCCTTGAAGCCGGTGCCCTCGAAGCTCACCACCGGGTTACGTTCCGTGGAGGTGGCGGGGGTCCCGTCTTGGAAGGTCCATGCCCATGCCGTTGGGAAACCGCCAACGGAGTTGTCCACGAACTGCACGGGTGTACCGGCGCAGTAGGCGGGTACGTAAGGCCACTCCGGGTTGTCGCTACCCATGAGCGAGGTGCGGGCGTAGAAGTCGGCTTGTGGCGGGCAGCTTGCCTGGTAGCCTTCGGCCACACCGGTCAGCTGAAGGTTGGCCTCGGTCCAAAGATTGTTGCGTTCGCCTGCGGTATGGTTCAGGGCGGCGTGCATCCTTTCGGTCTGGCCGATGGTGAACATCTTGCTGCAGTACGAGTACTCCATGTAGTTCTCCACGTTCTCGATCACGTTCGTACTGCCGTACACCGTTACATCGTCAACACCGAAATACCCGTCCACGAAAGCCAGGTCCGAGGACTCGCTTACGGTAACGGTGGCGGTGTCGTTGGGGCAGGGCGAAGTGCCGGCCACCACATAGCTATATACACCGGGCTGCATGCTGGCAGGTTGGTACAAGCCATCGGTCACGGTGCTTGGTCCGGACCACGTACCACCTGCGTTCGCCGCACCGATCAACCCCGCGAAAAGGTCGACGTCCGAAGCATCGGCGCATACGTTGATCATGCCATCGCCACCAGCGTTCACACGGCTACGCTCGCTGATCTCCATGGTGGTGGTGCGGAAACAGCCGTTGGGGTTCGTAACGCGCAGGGTGTAGGTGCCAGGACGCGTAACGACCAGGCCAGGGGTGGTGCTGCCACCTGGCGACCAGGTGTTGCCCGTGCTGGAGCTGCTCATCAGCTGTACGCTGCCACCAGCACAGAAGGCGTTGTTCCCGGTGATGGTCGGCACTGCCGGAGCATTGATCTCCGTGACATTCACCGTGGCGGTGGCCGAGCCACAATCGCCACCGAGGTCCACGGTGTACACATAGGCGCCGGGCGAATGTGCCTCTGCATCATAGATGCCACCCGGAAGTTCCACATCGTTGTTCGTCCAGATCCCACCGGGTTGGGCGCCGCCACCAAGTTTGGTGAACAGGTCCAGGGTGGCATTGGTGCAGATGCTGGCGCTGGCCGTGGTACCGGCGTTGGCGGTGGCGGTCTCGGTCACTGTGACTTGTGCCACATCGCCAGCGCAAGCACCATTGTCGGCCAGGGTATATTCATACACACCGGGTTCCATGGTGAGCGGATCGTACAGGCCGTCGGTCACCGGGCTTGGTCCGGTCCAGTCGCCACCCGCTTGTGGGGAGCCACCGAGCTTGGTGAACATGTCCGCAGCGGGCGAGCTTTCGCAGAGGGAAAGTGTGCCATCGGTGCCAGCGTTCACTGCGCTATGGGCTTCCACCACGAAAGGTTCGCTGGTGGCTTTGCACTCACCTTGGGTATGCGTCACGGTGTAAGTGCCTGCTGTGGTCACCGCGATGGTGGCGGTGGTTTGCCCGGTGCTCCAGGTCAGGTTCGTGGCCGGACTGCTGGAGAGGGTGACTGAACCAGGGGCGCAGAAGGCACTCGCACCGCTGATGACGGGCGCGCTCGGCGCACTGATCACGCTCACATCCACTGCGGCGGTGTAGGTGGCACAGCCGGGCACTTCCAACGTGTAGGTGTAGGTGCCAGCGGACATGGTGGCCGGGTCGAAGATGCCGCTCATGGCACTGGGGCCGGACCAGCTCCCTCCGGGTTGAGGCGCACCACCCAGGAAGTCGAAAAGGTCAGCCGTCGCATTGTCGCAAACGCGCGCAACGCTGTTCTCGGTCTCCGCGTTCCAGGCGTAGAGGCGGAAGGTGATGGTCTGGTCCGTGTAGTGGAAGTTCGCCGCCGGCGGATCCACATAGACCATCACATCGCTGAGCGGGACATCGTTCTTGATGAAGGCGACATTGCCCGATTGGATGGAGATGTTCGGGTTGCCCGCTGCACGGATCGGCAGGTTGGCGCTGTAGTTGTTCGCGCTGGAGCGGACCGCGAAGGTGCGGACCCCGGTGGCGTTGCGGCCCAGTTTGAACCCGATGGAGTCCACATAGAGCAGGTCGCTCACGTTGGGGGCGAAGGAGAAGGAATAGTACTTGCCCGTGTTGATCGTTCCCGGCAGTTCAGAATAAACGGTCTCGCCGTTGATCGGATGGGCGTCCCACCCGGTGAAGGCGAACATCCCCGGCACGGAGGAGTTGTTGGCCACCCCGGTGGCGGAGAAGGCGTTGATCTCGGCACGTTCGCGCACCACGTTGTTGATCGTATCCTGCGGGTTGACCCGTGGCGTGGTGTCCGTGGTGCCCGAAGAAGTGGTAACACTACTGAAGGTGTACTTGTGACCCACCAGGCTCAGCCTGTCGCAATCGGCCCAACCGAAGGTCACATCGTTATAGTCCGGGCAGATGTTCCACCCTTTGGTCACCGGGGTGTCGTCCACACCGTCATCGCCACACTGATCGATCATATGTCCTGCGGGCGGCACACCTCCTTCCGTGGTGTTGTTGCTGCCCCACACGTGTGGCAGGTTCAGGTAGTGGCCAACCTCATGGGTCAGAGCGGTGGAGCGGAACACGCTGCCCGGGGAGATCGATCCCACGTAGTCGTATTCGATGATGATCCCATCGGCCAAGCGGCCGATAGGGCTATCGAAGGCGCTGGGGTAGTAGGCATACCCTGCGGCTTCCTCGTTCTCCATGTATTTGATCACCCAGACGTTGAGGTAGCGCTCTCTGGGCCATGGGTTCATCTTGCCTTTATCGCTACCGCGCAAGGTCTCCGGGGACTTGATCCGGTCGATACCGTTGGTGCAATTCCCATCCGGGTCCAACGTAGGTAGTACGAACCGGATCCGCGCATCGCCGACCAGGTCTGCGAATGCGGGGTGGACCTGGGAGATGTCGGCGTTCAGGGCACGATAGTCCTCGTTCAGGATATCGAGCTGGTCCAGGATCTGTTCGTTGGTGATGTTCTCCGGTCCGCCTACGTGGATGACGTGGAAGACGATGGGGATCGTCACCATCACATCGCCGCCGCGCTCCACGCTTGATCCGTTGCGCAGAAGCTGTTGGATATCAGCCTCCAACGCAGCTTCGCGTTCCAGGTATGAAGGGTCTGCGGCGATGCGTTCGGCACGCATGCGGTCCGTGGCGCAGTGGTACTGCTGAGCCGAAGCGAGCAGGGACCACGTGCAGGCGGCAAGTCCGAGTAGAACGTGTTTCATAGGGTTCTCGTGAGCGAGGGGTTTCAGGTTCCTAACCGGGCCTAAAGTAAGGATAGGGGATCAACGTTCAAGGGGCGGCCGTGCAGAGGCCGGGATGTCCCAGCCACCGGAGGCAGGCAGTACGGGAACGGCGCAGGGAGGGTGCCCCCCCTTCAATCCGTTCGTTCCACGGCATCCAGGATGGTGAGGCAAGCCATTTCCACCTCGGGCCGGTCGATGGTCAAGGGCGGCGCGATGCGGAAGGCGGTGGGGCAGGAGAGGAACCAGAAGCCGAGCACCCCGTGGTCCAGGCAATGATGCACCACGCGTTGCACCTTGTCGGCATCGCCGAGGTCCACGGCCAGCATCAATCCCATGCCACGCACCTCGCGGATGGCCGGGTGAACGAGTCGTTCCTTGAACAGGGCGCCCATGGCTGCGGCGTTCTCCGCCAGGTGTTCGTTCAGCAAGACCTCCAAGGCGGCCAGCCCGGCCGCACAGGGCAGTGGGTGCCCGCCGAAGGTGGTGATGTGGCCCAGTACCGGGTGGTTGGTGAGGAGCTGCATGTGATCGGACGAAGCCACGAAGGCCCCCATGGGCATGCCTCCGCCCAGGGCCTTGCCCAACACCAAGATGTCGGGAACCACACCGAAGTGCTCGAAGGCGAAGAGCTTGCCCGTGCGTCCGAACCCGGTCTGCACCTCGTCGAACACCAACATGGCGCCCACCTCGGTGCAACGGGCGCGTAGGGCCTTGATCCATTCGGTATCGGGCACCCGCACACCGGCATCGCCTTGGATCGGCTCGATCACCACCGCGGCCGTGCGGTGGTCGATGATGCGTAGGTCCGCAGGGTCGTTGAAGGTGATGAACCGTACATCGGGGAGCAATGGTCTGCTGCGATACTTCTTCTCTTCGTTGCCCGTTATGCTGAGCGAACCGTGCGTACTCCCATGGTAGCTCTTGTGGCAGGCCACCAATCCCGTTCGACCCGTGATGCGCTTGGCCAGCTTCATGGCCCCTTCGTTGGCCTCGGTGCCGCTGTTCACGAAGTACACGCTGTCCAAACCCATGGGCAGCAGGCCGGCGAGCCTTTCGGCAAAGAGCACCTGTGGGGCTTGGATGAACTCGCCATAGGGGATCACGTGCAGGTAGCGGTCCACTTGATCCTTGATCGCTTCCACCACCTTCGGGTGCCGGTGTCCGGTGTTGTTCACCGCCAAACCGGCCACCAGGTCCAAGTAACGCGCTCCATCGCGGGTATGCAGGTAGCACCCTTCGGCCCCTACGATGTCCAAGGCGATGGGGTGCGGGCTCGTTTGCGCAAGATGCTGGTAGAAGGCGGCGTGAAGGGCGTCCATGGGATGGAGCGCAAAGGTCGGTGGTCGGCGGTGATCACGGACGACGTGGCGGAGGCGGGCCCTCCTCGCCTCGGTGTCGGAATTTGCGCAGGACCTCCCGGTTGAAGTCGTGCTCCGCCTTGCGCAGGCGCAGGGTCTTCACCGCTCCGATGCTTTGTTTGAAGCGGTCCAGGTAACTGCGTTCCAGATCGATCTCCTTCTGCCGTTGTTGGAGGCCCTTTTCGAGTATGGCAGCGGCATCGCTCTCACTGGGCTCCTTATCGCCCTGTGGGTCATTGATCAGGCTGCGCATCTCCTTTCGAAGGGCGTCCTGTTTTTCGTCGAATTCGTTGTAGACGGGCCAGAAGCGTTGCGCCTCTTCGGGAGTGAGTTGCAGTTGGGCGGTGATGTAAGCGCTCTTCTGCGCCTGGATCTCGCGCAAGCGCTCCGCTTTCGGAGGGGTGTTCGGCTGGGCGGTAGCGGGAAGGACGCCCGCAAGCAGCAGCAAGGAAAGGATGGTGCGGTTCAACAGGTGTTTCATAGCTCTTCGATCAAGAGGTCCAACGAAAGGTCTTCGCCTTCAAGGTAGGCCAGCACCGCTGCGCCGTTCTCCGGGAGTTCCACCACGTCCATCAGGTCCATGGTCGTGTCCAGCTCGGTGTAGAGGAGTTCCGGGTCGATGCCGGTATGCAACAGGTCGTTCTCCGACCAATCCTGGCCCACCGATACCATGTGTTCTGTGTGCTTGCCGGATGGCCAAAGTAGGAACAGCCCGACCAAGAGGCTCAGCGTGCCGAAGAGCAGAGCGGGCCGTACCCAAGCCCCGCGTAGTGGTTCGGACACGATCGATCGGTCGGAACCACGCACGCGCTCCTGCGCCGCGTGAGGGAACGTTTCGAAGAAGCCGGAGGGGACCACGAAGGGGTCCACCTTCGGAATGCTCCTTAAGCGAGGGGCGTCCTTCAATTCGTCGTGGTCGGAGAGGCGTTCCATGGCATTCAATGCTTAGATGTCCTCAAGAGGTTTTGGTTTGATCCGCGCTGAGCCAGTCCTCGATCTTCTTCACGGCGATATGGTAACTGCTCTTGAGCGCGCCCACGCTGGTCCCGGTGATCTCGCTGATCGTCTCGTATTTCAGCTCCTGGAAGTATTTCATGGTGAACACCGCCCGTTGCTTGTCGGGCAGCCGCATCACGGCACGCTGCAGCTTCTGCTGGATCGCATCGCCGGAGAAGTGCTCGCTGCTGTCGAGCGTGGTGGTCAACCGTTCGATGATGTTGTCCTCGCTCACGAAGAGCCCGCGTTTCTGCTTGCGCAGGTGGTTGAGGCATTCGTTGTGCGTGATCCGGTAGAGCCAGCTGTACAGTTGTGCGTCGCCACGGAACCTATCCAGATTGGTCCAGGCTTTCACGAACACCTCCTGCAGCACGTCCTTCGCTTCGTCGTGGTCGGTCACCATGCGTCGGATGAAGCCGTATAGCCTCTGCTGATACTGGCGTACCAGGAGGTTGAACGCATAGTTGCGACTTTCTTCCTTTCGGAAGAGCGCGAGTAGTTCGGCGTCGCTGAGGTCGCTCATGGTAGGCACGTCGCGACCCGATGAAGGGTGTTCGCCAGTGCTTAGGGTTCGCTGCAGGCAACCTTACGGGATGCTGCCCGAAGGTAGGACACGGGTGCGGTGAAAAGGTTTGGATCCATTGGCGTAGGCGGTCATCTGTCACGGCTGATCGTCCAGGGTGAGCAGTGGCGCATCGAGGTGGCGGTTCTGCACATTGGCGTGGGACGCGTCAGAGGGCTGGTTAGTTTTGCCCGTTCAAAACAACCCCATGCGATCATCTCTCTTGTTCCTGCTCACGCTCCTTCTCTCATCGTTGCACGCGCAACAGTTCAGCCTGGATTGGGCCGCCACCTCGCAGAACGGGGTGTCGCGTGTTGTATTCGCCTCCAACGGCGACCTGTTCACCTTAGGTAGCGGTAGCGACCAGGTGAAGCTTCAACGGTACAGCAGCATCGGTGCGTTGCTGTGGACCAAGACCCTGAGCGCGCCAACCATCTCCGCACTGGATATGGATGTGGATGGGAATGACAATGTGTTCGTGTACCTGGGCTTCACCACCGGCCAATTGGATCTGGATCCGGGCCCATTCACCACGCTGGTGAACCCTGGAAAGGTGTACGCGAAGTACAATAGTAACGGACAGTACCAGTGGGGCTTCAGCGTGGCGAACACCACGGACCTTAGCTCTTCCTATGGTGGGTTGACCTGCGATGACGCGGGCAACTTGTACATCGCAGGCGATCTGGGGCAGGGTACGTACGACATGGATCCCGGACCCGGGGTGCACGATCTGGTGGTGGGGTCCTCCGCAGGAGGGGTGTTCATCGCCCGGTATCGACCGGATGGCACATTGCATTGGGCCAACCTGCGGCATTGGCCAAATGGGTTCACCTACACCCGTGCCATTGCGGCGATGCCGAACGGCGCCGGGTTCTACGTGGTGCAACGCCTTGATGACGGTGGGGCGTTGAGCGGCCAGATCGATGTGGATCCTGGACCTGGGACCCACCTGGTCTACAACCAATCGATCAACCTCTTGCGATACGACAGCACCTTCGCCTTCGTGGCTCGCGCCAACGCTCATTTCGGCGAACAGAAGCTCGCTGCCGACGACGCAGGTAATGTGTATCAGTTGGCCAGTGCGTATTCCGGTGGCGGACAGTGGGCGGTGAAGTATTCCACTTCGGGGCAGATCCTGAACGAGGTGTATCAGACCGCACTGCCCGGCAACGGCAACATCCGGTTGGCCGGTATCGTTTCCGATGGACAAGGGGGCTCCATGGGGGCGTACAGCACCAACTGCACGGCGAACTACTATCGGTTCTTCAAGATGAACGTGAGCGGCCTGGTCGACCACAATTTCTCCTTGTACAGTGGATCGGACTGCACCTATCCCATCGTGCGGGGCTTCGCAGTGCGAGGTTCGACCTTCGCGATAGGGTCCATCAACCAAGGGTACACGGTGGATCTTGATCCCGGTGCTGCCGTGGTCAGTCTGCCTACGGGTAGCGATCGTGGTGCCGTGGCTTTGTACGATTGGTGTGGTGGTGTCCCGTACGATCCGTTCGACATCGATGTGTTGACCAGCGAATGGTGCCTGGGCGATACCGTGGCCCTGGCCGTGGATGCCTTCGGCGATGCCACCTCGTACACTTGGGATGCCGGAGTTTGGGACGTTGTTGCGGGCCAAGGGGATACCGTGTCGTACGTGGTGGCCACATCCGCCGGGCCGGCCACCATCAGCGTGGGCGCGAGCAACCTGTGCGGCACCAGTGCCCCGGCCACGTTACAGCTCGTAGCGGGTGAGGCCCACGCCTCACTACCGGCCGATTCGGTGGCCTGTGGTAGCATGACCACCATATTGGACCCCGGGCCATGTGTGGGGTGTACCTACTTGTGGATGCCTGGTGGGGAGACCACGGCAACGCTGCCGGTGGACATCGATTCCACCGTCACGTACATCGTATCGGCCACTCATGGCCAGTGTGTGGCTTCCGATACCATCACGCTCGCGGTGGAGATCTGCACAGGGCTGGCCGATGGTTTCGGGTCCGGCCTCCGGGTGTCACCGGTCCCGGCCCTGCGCGGACAACACATCGTGGTGGCCGGTCTGCAAGCAGGCCGCACGCCCTACCTCACCACCATCGATGGGCGTCATCGCGGCACCTTGCTGGTGGAAGGCGACCGGGCGGTGGTGGCGACCGGGTCGTTGGCGCCCGGTATGTATCTATTGCATGGTGCCGCATCCACTGCGGTCCGGCTGGTGGTACAATAAGCACCTTTCAACCTGGAACGTGCTGCTCCATGTAGTGCATCGTCCCCTAAGCTTGGTTAACTGAAGATCTGCCCTCTCTTTCGACTTCTTGCAAGGCAGAACATGCGCGGCGTAGCAGGCGCTACGGCGAAATGCTCCAACGCAGTAGGAAGGCGAAAGAGGGTCGGAGAGGGTTGATGAACATAGGGGACACCACACGAGGGGCTCCAGGACCCAGAACACCGAAGGCCACCTCGCACGAGGTGGCCTTCGGTGTTCTGGGCGAACGTGGTCCGGTTTGAGGACGCCGCCGCGCCATGGCGCGGCGGCGTCAGGTCACTTCCGGCGGATGGCGCGTTGTGCGGCGGCCACGATGTCGGGCGTATCCAAGCCGTACTTCTTCAGCAGTTGGGCGGGTGTCCCGCTTTCACCGAAGCTGTCGTTCACGGCCACGAACTCTTGCGGTGTGGGCCGGTGGGTGGCGAGCACCTGGGCGATCGCATCACCCAGGCCACCATGGCGGTTGTGCTCTTCGCAGCTCACGGCACAGCCGGTCTTCTCCACCGAGGCGAGGATGGCTTCCGTATCGAGCGGTTTGATGGTGTGGATGTTGATCACTTCGGCCTTCACCCCTTGCTTGGCGAGTTCTTCCGCGGCTTGCAGGGCGCGCCACACCAGGTGGCCACAGGCGAAAAGGCTCACATCGGAGCCTTCGATCAGGCGTTGGGCCTTGCCCAGTTCGAAGGGCATGTCGGCGGGGATGAACACCGGCCATTTCGGGCGGCCGAAACGCAGGTACACGGGTCCGTCGTGCTCCGCGATGGCGATGGTGGCCTGTTTGGTCTGGTTATGATCGCAGGGCACCACCACGGCCATGCCGGGCAGCATGCGCATCAGGCCGATATCCTCCAGGATCTGGTGGGTGGCCCCATCCTCACCGAGGGTGAGGCCCGCGTGGCTGGCGCAGATCTTCACGTTCTTGCCGGCGTAGGCGATGCTCTGGCGCACCTGGTCGTACACCCGACCCGTGCTGAAGTTGGCGAAGGTGCCGGTGTAGGGGATCTTCCCACCGATGGTCAGGCCGGCGGCGATACCCATCATGTTAGCCTCGGCGATGCCCACTTGAACGAAGCGGTCGGGGAAGTCCTTCTTGAAGGCGTCCATCTTCAGCGATCCGGTGAGGTCGGCGCAGAGCGCCACCACGTTCGGGTTCTTCTTGCCGAGTTCGTGCAGGCCGGCACCGAAGCCGCTGCGGGTGTCCTTTTCGTCGAGTACGGGGAAGCTGTTCATGCTTTGTGGGGGCGCTGTGCCGGGGATCAGGGGCGAAGTTCGTTCAGAAGTTGATGGTGACGGATCGGCCGCTCTCGATGGTGACCTCCTTCTTCAAGGTGAGTTCGGTGCGGCGGGCGCTGCGGCTGCGATAGATCACCTCGTAGGTGCCGGGTAGCAGGCGCACCTGGCTCCGCAGGGCGTTCGGGTCGATGTCGGCCACCCACGTCAAAGCCCCATCCTTCTTGCTGAAGATGGCCGTGGGACCGGCGGCGGAGGGTTGCACATTGAGCACTCCGGAGCGTGGCACGGCGATCTCGGTGGTCTTGCCCTGTTCGATGCGAACATCGGGGATCAGCAGCCGCGGTAGGGTGAGCACCTCCAGGTCGTACGTGCCGGTACGCAGCCGCTGGCTGGAGCCCACATCCTGCGCGATCAAGGTGGTGCCTTCGCCGCTCCGCCGCACGATGGCCTGCACCAGTACGCCATCCGAAGGCCCACTGCCGCTCTTGATGCTGAGCGTCCCGGTGCCGGCATCCACGGCGATCACCGTGTGCACCCCGGGCTTCACCACCACATCGTGGCGCACGCTGGACGGCACGGTATGGGCCACCACCTTGTAGGTGTGGATGGGGTCGATGTGCAACGTGTCCGGGATGCCGCGATCGTTCATGGTGTGCATGAGGTGCTGGATCACTTTGCCCGTGCGCTGGTCGTACAACGTCACGGGCACATCGGTCTCCTCGGGCCGACCGTCGGTGGTCATCAGGCTGATCTGGGCCGTGGTGGTGTTCAGGGCCTGGGTCACCACCACCTTCAACACATGTTCGAAGAGTTCGGGGGTGCTCGCATCGAAGTAGTTGCCCACGCATTGCAATCCGTACTTCTGGCTTTCGTCGAGCCCAACGCCGATCACGAACGGTTTCAGGGTGATGCCCTTGGCCTGCAAGGCACGGCTCACGGCACAGGGATCCTCATCGCAGGCTTCGATACCGTCGGTGATGAGGATGATGACATTGCGCACCTTGCGCGGGTCTTTGGGTGCCGTGGGGGGGAAGTCCGCCGCCGATCGTTCCAGGGAGCGCGCAATGGGGGTGGTGCCGAGGCAACGCACGCTTTGCAAGGTGGACTTCATCGCCGGGATGCTATTGGTGCTGAAGGGCACCTCCAGTTTCGTGTCGTCGCAATCCTGCTTGCCGGGTTGGATCGGGGTCTGGTGGCCATACAGGCGCAAAGCCAGTTCCAGGTCGGGTTGCCCCTCAAGCTCCTTCAAGGCGTTCAGGAGCAACTCCCGCGCGGTGTTGATCTTCGGCTGGTTGCCCCAGAAGGCGTTCATGCTGTTGCTCGCGTCCATCACGAACAGCATGCGGGTGAGCGGTGGTTGCGTTGCCTTGTCCTGGGCGGATGATGCCCCCACGAAGAGCAGGAGGAGTAGGCAGGTCGTTACGCAGCGCATGGCCCTTACCGGGAGTAACGGGGAAAACCGTGCCACAAGTGCCAGGCGGGGCCAGGACCGGGACATCGCCCCGGCGTCAGCTTCCCGACCCTGCTTTTGGCATCCATCAGTAGTCGCCCAAGGTTTCCGGCAGCTGCTCCAGGGCCTTCCTCAGTTGCTCATCGTTGGGGGCGATGCCGTGCCACTCATGGCTGTGCATCATGAAATCGACCCCCTGGCCCATCTCGGTACGCATCAGGATCATCACCGGCTTGCCTCGACCCGTTCGCGCTTTCGCCTCGTCCAAGGTCTTCACAAGGGCACCCATATCATTCCCATTGGTCTCCAGCACGTCCCATCCGAAGGCCACCCACTTGGCTTTCAGGTCGCCGAGGGGGAGCACTTCCTCCACGTCGCCATCGATCTGCCGGCCGTTGTAGTCCACGGTGCTGATCAGGTTGTCCACTTTCTTGGCGGCGGCGAACATGGCCGCCTCCCAGACCTGTCCTTCCTGTAGTTCACCATCGCCGTGCAGGGTGTACACGAAGGTGTCGTCGCCATTCATCTTCTTGGCCAGTGCGGCACCGATGCCCACGCTCAATCCTTGCCCCAAAGAACCGCTGGCCATGCGCACGCCGGGCAGGCCTTCGTGGGTGGTGGGGTGGCCTTGCAGCCGGGAGTCGAGCTTGCGGAAGGTGGCCAGTTCCTGGACCGGGAAATAGCCGCTGCGGGCCAGTACGCTGTAGAACACCGGGCTGATATGGCCGTTGCTGAGGAAGAAGAGGTCCTGCCCGCGGCCGTCCATGTCCCAGGGTTGTGGCGTGTGGCGCATCACGTGGAAATAGAGGGCGGTGAGGAAGTCGGCACAGCCGAGCGAGCCGCCGGGATGCCCGCTCTGCACGGCATGTACCTGCCGTACGATATCGCGACGGACCTGGCTGGCGATGCGTTGGAGTGCGGCGGTATCGGCTTGGGCCGGTGCGGGTGTTGTGGTGGTGCTGGGCATGGGTCGTTGGAACGCGCTCAAAAATAGACCGCTCGCGGCCTGGTGGGACTGGGCCACGGAGGAACTTATGAAGGGCGTATCCTCACCCAAGGGCACCCCCGAGGGAAGGAGTGGCCCCGGTCGGGGCTTGTGTCAGCGGTAACGCTCCGTCCCATCCGGAGCAACGCGCCGGGCGGTCCATCGTGTCTTTGTGGTGTTCCGGCTTTTTGGTTTTGGTCGGTCAGATCGTGGAAGCGGGTGCCTCAGGGTGCCCGCTTCTCTCTTTCGAGGGTCTGCCAGCGGCAAAGGAGCTACCTTCGCGGCCGTTTTTCCAGCACACCATGGGATTGAAATGCGGTATCGTAGGCCTGCCGAACGTGGGCAAGAGCACCTTGTTCAACTGCTTGAGCAATGCCAAAGCACAGGCGGCCAACTTCCCGTTCTGTACGATCGAACCCAATGTGGGCACCATCACGGTACCCGACCAGCGGTTGAATGAACTGTCCAGGTTGGTGAAGCCGCAACGCATCGTGCCCACCACGGTGGAGATCGTGGACATCGCGGGATTGGTGAAGGGCGCCAGCAAGGGCGAAGGCCTCGGGAACCAGTTCCTGGGCAACATCCGGGAGTGCGATGCCATCCTGCACGTGCTGCGTTGCTTCGACGACCCCAACGTGGTGCACGTGGATGGGAGCGTGGATCCGGTGCGCGACAAGGAGGTGATCGACATCGAGTTGCAGCTGAAGGACCTGGAGACCGTGGAGGCCCGGATCAAGAAGGTGGAGAAACAGGCCCAGATCGGCGAGAAGGAGGCCAAGCGGCGCTTCGAGCTGTTGAGCCGGATCCGCGAAGCCCTGCTGAAAGGAGAAAGCGCCCGTACGGTGGTGACGGCGAACGACGACCCCGCATTGCTGAACGAATTCCAACTGCTCACCACCAAGCCCGTGCTGTACGTGTGCAACGTGGAGGAGAAGAGCGCGGTGACGGGCAATGCCCATGTGGAACGCGTGAAAGCGGCCGTGGCCAACGAGAACGCGCAGGTGATCTTCGTTACGGCGGCCATCGAGGCGGAGATCGCCGCCCTGGAGACACCCGAGGAGCGCGAGATGTTCCTGGCCGACATGGGGCTGAAGGAGCCCGGCGTGAACAAGCTGATCCATGCGGCCTATGACCTGCTGAAGCTACAGACGTACTTCACGGCAGGGGTGCAGGAGGTTCGGGCCTGGACCATCCATCAAGGCGATACCGGCCCCAAGGCGGCAGGGGTGATCCACAGCGACTTCGAGAAGGGCTACATCCGAGCCGAAGTGATCGCCTACCAGGACTTCGTGTCCTTGGGCAGCGAAGCCGCAGCTCGTTCGGCGGGCAAACTGCGCACCGAAGGGAAGGACTACGTGGTGAAGGATGGGGATGTGATGCACTTTCTGTTCAACGTGTAGGCTCGGCGGCAGGCACCACCGGTAGGGTAGGGATCGTGGATCCTCCACAAGGGGTGGTCCGGTCCCAGTGACGAAATCGGCGTAGGGTGCATCGGATCGTTGAAAACGGAGCGCCCCTGCCGACCTGTAACCGTTTACATTTCCGGCAGAAATCACCGTCATGGCACGCATCGGCACCTTCCTGCTCGGAGTTCTTATCAGTACCACCCTTTGGGCCCAGCAGGGCGGTGGCCAGGTCGCGGCCCGCATAGGCCGGTTAGAGCGCCAGGGCGTCGTGTTCAAGCCCGTGGAGGCTTTACGCGCCCTGCCTGCCGACCGGCGCACCACGGGGCTTTGGCAGAAGGCCTGCACCAAGGCCGAGGTGGCCATGCTGGCGCCGGAAGTGGTGGCCGAACTCCACACCACGCGCCCCGCCCACATGGCGCTTACCATACCCACCACGGATGGCCCGCTCACCGTGGAGTTGGAACGTTGGGCACCATTGGCCGATGGGTTCGTGGTGAATACGGCCACCAAGGGGAGGGTGCAGGTGGAAGAGGGGCTGCACTACCGGGGGCGCGTGCGGGGTGACGATCGGTCGGTGGTGGGCCTGAGCGTATTCAGGGATGAGGTGATGGCCTTGGTGAAGGATCGGCAGGGCACCCTGGTGATCGGTCGTTTGGGCGAGGCCGCCGTCGGCACCCACATCATCTATCGCGAGCATGACCTGCGCACGCGCGATCCGTTCCACTGCGGTACGGCGGATAGTGGCCAGGCCATCCACCCCAGCGAACTGCAGGAACAAGGCGGCGACCGCACCGTGCGTTGCGTGAAGCTCTATTGGGAGGTGGACTACCCGATCTTCACCAACAAGGGCAGTGTGGTGGCGGCCACCAACTATGCCACGGGCCTGTTCAACCAGAGCGCCATCCTGTTCGACAACGATGGGATCGACGTGCAGCTGCAGGAGGTGTTCGTCTGGGATGCCACCAGCCCCTATACCGGCCCTTCGAGCAATGACTTCCTGAGTCAGTTCGGCAGTTACCGCACCAGTTTCAATGGCGACCTGGCACATCTTCTCAGCTTCGGTGGCGGTGGTGGTGTGGCCTGGCTCAACACCCTGTGCAGCTCCACATCGTACCGCATGGCGTACAGCGGCATCGGCAGCAGCTACTCCAATGTGCCCACCTACAGCTGGAGCGTGAACGTGGTGACGCACGAGACAGGGCATAACCTGGGTTCGCCGCATACGCACGACTGTTCGTGGAACGGCAATGGGACCGCCATCGATGGCTGCGGCCCGGCAGCGGGGTACACGGTCTCTGGTTGTGCAGCGGCCCCGTTGCCCACCGGTGGTGGTACCATCATGAGTTACTGCCACCTGATCAGCGGTGTGGGCATGAACTTCAACAACGGCTTCGGCCCGCAGCCCGCCACCTTGATCCGCAACCGCGTGAATGCGGCCTCCTGCCTGGCCCAATGCGGCACCACCTGCGACGCCCCCGGCAGCCTGAACGTCACCAACCTCACCAGCAACACGGCCACGGCGACCTGGGCGAACCTTGGTGTTCCAAGCTATACCCTGCAGTGGAAACCCCAGGTATCGGGCACATGGACCGAGGTGAGCGGCCTCACCGGCAACAGCTACACCATCACCGGCCTGGTGGAGAACGCCACGTACGAGTTCCAAGTGAGGTCCCACTGTACGGTGGGCACCTCCGCGTATAGCGCCAGCAGGGTCTTCACCACGCCAATACCCTGCCCGGATACCTTGGAGGCGAACAACACACTGGCCACGGCGGCGGCCATAGCGTTGCCGATGGACCTGAGCGCCTTGATCGCCACGGCCTCGGATGTGGACTACTATAGCTTCAGCATTCCAGTGACCAGCACCATTTCGATATGGCTCGGTGGTTTACCCGCGGATTATGACGTACGTCTTCTCACCACCTCGGGCACGGTACTGGCCACCTCGCAGAACGGAGGCACCAGCAGCGAGTACATCACCTACGCCAATGCTGCGGCCGGCACCTACGCGGTGCACGTGTACGGCTACGGAGGAGCCTACAGCGCGGTAACGTGCTACAACCTGGCGGTGATGGCTTTCGCCAACACGTGTGGCAGTCCGGATGGATCGAACGCAACGGACATCACCTATCAAAGTGCCACCTTGGGATGGACCGTGGTGCAAGGTGCGAGCACCTACGATGTCCAGTGGAGGGAAACGGCATCACCAAGCTGGACCTTGGTCACCGGTGTGTCCACCAACAGCCTCGCACTCACGGGGTTGAACTGGAGCACCGCACATCAATTCCAGGTGCGTGCGGTATGTGGCGGAGCCGGCGGAACAGGTGAGGGTAGCACCTCAGAGTGGTCTCAGCCAAGTAGCTTCACCACGCTTGCACCGCCCTGCGAAGTAGTGCCACCTACTGTTGTGGCGGCCAAGGTGTTGTTGGATGGCGCATGGCGGAATGCCGATCAATTGATGGTGGACAGCTTGCGCCATCTTGGCCACCTCCCACAGAACGAACCGTACACGGCCATGGGCTATGCCCCGACCGGGGCCACGGCTACCACAGCATCGGTCCTGGCCACCACCGGCAGCAACGCCATTGTGGATTGGGTCGTGGTGGAATTGCGTTCCTCGACCACCCCCAGCCAGGTGCTCGAAGCTCGTGCGGCCCTGTTGCAGCGCGATGGCGATATCGTAGCGGTGGACGGGACCTCTGCGGTAGGCTTCTGCCAGGCCGCAAGCACCTACCATGTGGCGGTACGGCATCGGAACCACCTTGGTGTGATGACCGCAGCCCCCGTGAGCTTGGGCAGTACGGCCACCGCCGTGGACTTCAGCGTGGCCACCACCACCACCTGGGGCACCAATGCCCAGAAGGCCGCGAATGGGCGCATGCTGCTATGGCCGGGCAACACGGTGAACGATGCCGAAGTGAAGTACACCGGCAGCTCCAATGACCGGGATGTGATCCTGACCTTGATCGGCGGCGGCGTACCGACCAACACGGTGCACGGGTACCATGCCGAGGATGTGAATTTGGACAGCGAAGTGAAATACACCGGGGCGGCGAACGACCGCGACGTGGTGCTGAGCACCGTGGGGGGCTCGGTGCCGACCAACTCCGTGGTGCAGCAACTACCCTGAGCACTGTGGAAAACACCGATCGATCGTTGAAAACAGGCGTTTTCAACGATCGATGCGGCCTTGGCTGAGGGACTACCTTCGTAGCCACGCTGGAACCCTTGTCCCCATTGGGGTTCCAGGGCGAGATCAAGGATGAGCGAAGCGACGTATAACGAGGACAATATCCGATCCCTCGACTGGAAGGAGCACATCCGCCTGCGGCCGGGCATGTACATCGGCAAGCTGGGCGATGGCAGCAGTTTCGACGACGGGATCTACATCCTGCTGAAGGAGGTCCTGGACAACTGTATCGATGAATTCGTGATGGGCCATGGCAAGAAGGTGGACGTGACCATCGAGGGGCCGCGTGTCACCATCCGCGACTATGGTCGTGGCGTGCCATTGGGCAAGGTGATCGATGTGGTGAGCAAGATCAACACCGGGGCCAAGTACGACAGCAAGGCCTTCAAGAAGAGCGTGGGCCTGAACGGGGTGGGTACCAAGGCGGTGAACGCACTGAGCAACTACTTCCGGATCGAGAGCGCACGCGACGGAGAACTGAAGGTGGCCGAGTTCGACCGCGGTGTACTGCGCAAGGACAACAAGCTGGTGAAGACCGACGAGCCCAATGGCACACGCGTGGTCTTCGAACCGGACACCCAGATGTTCCACAACTTCCAGTACCGCGATCAACACATCGAGCGGCTGCTGTGGAACTACTGCTACCTGAACACCGGCCTCACGATCAACTACAACGGCCAGAAGTTCCAGAGCAAGAACGGCCTGCTGGACCTACTGATCACCAAGATGGACGGGGATCCGTTGTACCCCATCATCCACCTGCGCGGCGACGATATCGAGGTGGCCATCACCCACGCCAACCACTACGGCGAGGAGTACTACAGCTTCGTGAACGGCCAGCACACCACCCAGGGCGGCACACACCAAGGTGCGTTCCGCGAAGCGGTGGCCAAGACCGTGCGCGATTTCTTTAAGAAGGACTGGGAAGCGGGCGATGTGCGTACGGGCATCGTGGCGGCGGTGAGCGTGAAGGTGATCGAACCCGTGTTCGAGAGCCAGACCAAGACCAAGCTCGGCTCGCTGGAGGTGGAACCGGGCGGACAGAGCATGCGCTCCTTCGTGGGCGATTTCATCGGTCGGGAGCTGGACAACTTCCTCCACAAACATCCCGAGGTGGCCGAGGTACTGCAACAGCGCATCCTCAGCAACGAGCGCGAGCGCAAGGAGCTCAGCGGCATACGCAAGCTGGCCCGCGAACGCGCCAAGAAGGCCAGCCTGCACAACCGCAAATTGCGCGATTGCCGCATCCACCTCAACGACCCCAAGAAGGACGATCGCAAGGAGCACACCACGCTCTTCATTACCGAGGGCGACAGCGCCAGCGGCAGCATCACCAAGAGCCGCGATGTGAACCTGCAGGCCGTGTTCAGCCTCAAGGGCAAGCCCCTCAACTGCTACGGCCTCACCAAGAAGGTGGTGTATGAGAACGAGGAGTTCAACCTGGTACAGGCGGCCCTCAACATCGAGGACGGCATGGAAGGCTTGCGGTACAACAAGATCGTGATCGCCACCGATGCCGATGTGGACGGCATGCACATCCGGTTGCTGCTGATGACCTTCTTCCTCCAGTTCTTCCCCGACCTGGTGAAGAACGACCACCTCTACATCCTGCAAACACCGCTCTTCCGCGTTCGCAACAAGAAGGAGACCATCTATTGCTACAGCGACGAGGAACGCCAACGCGCCATCATCAAGCTGGGCAAGAGCGCCGAGATCACCCGGTTCAAAGGCTTGGGCGAGATCAGCCCAGACGAGTTCAAGCACTTCATCGGAGAGGACATCCGGCTGGAGCCCGTTATGATCACCAAGGAGGCGGTGGTACACGACCTGCTCGGCTTCTACATGGGCAAGAACACGCCCGAACGGCAGGAGTTCATCATCGAGAACCTGAAGGTGGAGAAGGATCTGGTGGCCGACAACGACGTGAAAGCAGCCCAGGACAGCACCGTGCAGGCCATCGCGCGGAAGCTGGACGAGGTGGAACTGGATGCATGATGGAGACGCTACGCGGTCAACGGTCAGCGGTCGGTGGTCGGCGGTCGGTAGGCGACGCTGCGTGGCCCAGGCGGCGGTGTAGTGCTGGCCTGCTGCGCACAGCCTGCTACCTGCTGCTCCTGCACTTCACCGCGGGCACCTGCACCGCGCAATCCACCGGTACGGTACGCCTGATGATCGATCCGGGGCACGACTTCCAGTTCGTGGTGGACCATAAGTACCGGATGCAACAGCGTGAGGTGAAGCTGGGTGAAGGCTTGCACCATTTTTCACTGTGGGCGCCCGAGCGCATGGTGGTGGATACCGCGTTGTTCGTGGTGGCCGACCGCAGTGTGGACCTGGTGGTGCGCCTGCCGTACAGCCCGGAGTACATCGCCTACCGCGATGCCCTGGTGCGTTACCAGAACGGACGTAAGCTCCGCTTGGTGGCTCCGGTTCTTTTCGGTGCGGGCGTCCTGTGGACGGGCCTCTCGTACCGTGCCTATGATCGCGCCCTCGACCAGCTCGAGACCGACCGGGAGGCCTATACCTCCAGCACCGATCCGGGTCGCATCGCCGACCTGAAGGACCAACGCATTCCGGAACACAAGCAGGACCTGCGGCGCGCACGCACCAGCCTGATCCTCGGTGGGTCGCTCACCGCCTTGGGGGCCGGGGTGTGGTGGTATGTCCTGCACCGCACCAAGAATTTCGACGCGCCGCGATTCGAGGATCGGGAGAAGGTGCGTTTCGAGGGCCTCACCTGGATGCCCACCACGCGCGGTGGGGTATGGGCCGCGGGCATCACCATACCCTTGGCACGATGAAGAGGAGCATCCATACCGCCATGTTCCTGGCCCTGGTCCTCGGGGGCTGCAAGCGCGACGACCTGAACCTCGATGCGTTGACCACCAACCCCTTCGATGCGGACTACAACGGCCCGGCGATCTTCTCGAAAGTGGGCGAGCGCACCGTGCCCTATACGCTGGGCGGGATCACCTACCACCGGTTGGAGCTGGATGTCCGGGTGAACACGGGCCTCCTCCCCGCCGGGGCCGGTTACGGGGTGAGTTACCGGGCGCCCGGGGTGTCCGCCGCGGTGGTGGTACCTGCCGCCGAACTGGTGGATGGCTTGTTCACCCTAAACATCTTGCAGGTGACCTCCGGCCAGAACTATTGTGCGGAGGTGAAGCTGACCAACAACGGTGGCTCGGGTGGCGGGAATGCGCTGTGCGGAACGGCGGAATAAGGCAATGAACACACACGTCCACGGACGTAGGCGACGATGAGCGACGAGAACGAATTGAACGAGATGCCCGAACAGGGCGAAGGCAGCGGCAAAGGTGTGCCTGGGGCTGCTGGGAAGGGCTCCTTCAGCATCAGCGGCATGTACAAGGACTGGTTCCTGGACTATGCCAGCTACGTGATCTTGGAGCGCGCCGTGCCCGCGCTGTACGACGGCCTGAAGCCCGTGCAGCGCCGCATCCTGCACAGCATGAAGGACCTGGACGATGGCCGCTACAACAAAGTGGCGAACATCATCGGCCACACCATGCAGTACCACCCGCACGGCGATGCCAGCATCGGCGATGCGTTGGTGCAGCTGGGGCAGAAGGACCTAGTGATCGACTGCCAGGGGAACTGGGGCAACACCCTTACCGGCGATGCCGCGGCCGCACCGCGTTACATCGAGGCCCGCCTGAGCAAGTTCGCCTTGGAGGTGGTGTTCAACCCGAAGACCACCGAGTGGCAGTTGAGCTATGATGGCCGCAACAAGGAGCCGGTGTTCCTGCCCGTCAAGTTCCCGTTGTTGCTCGCCCAAGGGGGAGAGGGTATCGCGGTGGGCCTCAGCTGCAAGGTGCTGCCCCACAACTTCAACGAACTGGTCGATGCCAGCATCGCCGTGCTGCGTAAGAAGTCCTTCGAGCTGTACCCGGATTTCCCCACGGCGGGCCTGGTTGATGTGAGCAACTACAACCAGGGCGAGCGTGGCGGCCGCATCCGCTGCCGGGCACGGATCCGCAAGGAGGATAACAAGACCCTGGTGATCACCGAGATCCCCTATGGTACCACCACCACATCGCTCATGGAGAGCATCGTGAAGGCCAACGAGAAGGGCAAGATCAAGGTGCGCCACATCGAGGACAACACCGCGGAGAACGCGGAGATCCTCATCCACCTCGCTGCTGGGGTGTCGCCGGATAATACCATCGATGCGCTCTTCGCCTTCACCGACTGCGAGGTGAGCATTGCCCCCAATGCGGTGGTGATCGAGAACGACAAGCCTCGCTTCGTAGGGGTGAACGAGCTCCTGCGCATCAGCACCGACAACACCTTGCGGCTGTTGGACCTGGAGCTGCGGATCAAGGAACGCGAGCTGGAGGAGCAATGGCATTTCGCTTCGCTGGAGAAGATCTTCATCGAGAAGAAGGTGTACCGCAAGATCGAAGAGGCCGAGACCTGGGAACAGGTGATCGCCTTCATCGACAAGGGCTTGAAACCCCATGTGCAGGAGTTGAAGCGCCCGGTGACCGAAGAGGACATCGTGCGACTCACCGAGATCAAGATCAAGCGGATCTCGAAGTACGACGGGTTCAAGGCCGATGAGCACATCAAACAGCTGGACGAACAGCTGGCGGAGGTGCGCCGTAAGCTGGCCCACCTGGTGGACCACGCCGTGGATTACTTCAAGGACCTGAAGAAGAAGTACGGTTCCGGCCGCGACCGCAAGACGGAGATACGGCCGTTCGATACCATCGTGGCCACCAAAGTGGCCGTGGCCAACAAGAAGCTGTACCTCGATCGCGAAGAAGGCTTCATGGGCTGGAGCCTCCGCAACAACGAGCTGGTGGCCGAGTGTTCGGAGATCGACGACATCATCGTGTTCCGCCGTAGTGGGACCATGATGGTGACCAAGGTGGCCGACAAGAAGTTCATCGGTAAAGGGGTGATCCATATCGACGTGTTCAAGAAGAACGACGAGCGCACGATCTATCACATGATCTACCAGGACGGCACCAAGGGGCCGTTCTATATGAAGCGCTTCGCGGTATCGGGCATCACCCGCGATAAGGAGTACGACCTTACAGGAGGCGCACCGGGCTCCAGTGTGGAGTACTTCACGGCCAATCCCGATGGCGCGGCGGAAGTGGTCCAGGTGACCCTGCGTCCACGACCGAACCTGCGCAAGACGAAGTTCGATGTGGACTTCGCGCAGTTAGGGGTGAAGGGCCGTGGCAGCAAGGGCAACCTGCTGACCCGTTACATGGTGCAGAAGGTGGTGCAGAAGGAACGGGGTGGAAGTACGCTCGGGGCCATCCCCATCTGGTTCGACGAGACCGTGCGTCGGCTCAACGATACGGGCCATGGCCGTTACCTCGGGCGATTCAAAGGGGAGGACCGGATCCTGGTGATCACCCGCAGTGGCACCTACCAGTTGCATCCCTTCGTGCTGAGCACACACTTTCCCGACGATACCCTTACCGTGGTGAAGTGGGATCCCCAAATGGTGGTGAGCGTGGTGTACTGGGAAGGGGAAAAGGAGCAGTACCAGGTGAAACGGTTCGCCATCGAGCCAGCCAAGGACCCGGTCGCCTTCATCACCGACCACGCCAACAGCAAGTTGGTCCTGCATAGCCTGCTCCCTCATCCGCAGGTGCGGCTGAGCTTCGATAAACGCAGCAACGACAGGCCGGACGAGGAGTTGGACCTGGATGACTTCATCGCGGTAAAGGGGGTGAAAGCCCTGGGCAACCGCCTTACACCGTACAAGGTGAAGGACCTTGCGTTGCTCGGCGACGTGTTCACGGTGATGACCCCCGAGCTGGAGGAGACCCAGAACATGTTGATCAACGAGGACGAGATAGGCAACCTGGATGCTCCGGAAGAGGAAGACTTGGAGGAGAGCCCCATGGCGAAGTTGAAGCGCCAACAAGCCCGTGCAGCCATGGAACAGGAACGCCATCCGGACGATCCGCTGATCGGCAAGAGCCCCGGCAAACAGATCACCCTGGGACTGGACGATTGATCCCTGCGTAACAGCAAGGTGTGGCCCAAGGTCGAAACACTGCGTTCAGCGGGGTGGGTCGACCCATATGCCAGGTTCCTTCCCCTGTGATCGTTCCGTAATACAGGCCCTCGGAAGCTTCACTCCGGGCCCGCACGTCGGCTGTATCATCCTGCGAAAGCATCGCTTCGTAAGGCTCCTTGATGCGCAGTGGTCCTTGGTCCTGCTGGGCCAGTCGTTCAAGCTTCCGCCGCATGGTGTTGATCCATGCCGTGCCGGTGTGGACGCGACATGGTCATAACGGGCATCGAGTCGCAGAGCGATGGGTCCACCAGCGTCTGGGCGTGGTACCCCGGAGAGGTTCGCGGCATCCGTATCGGATGTGGCTCAGTGCGCCTTCACCAACCGATGGCGAGCGGTTCCGGTCGGACCCGCGATGTGGAGCAGGTACACGCCATCGGCGAGGCCGCCAAGGTCAAGCTCCACCACCTCGGGCCGTGCATGGCCGAAATGCATGGTACGCACCTGCTTCCCGGTGGCGTCGCGCACCTCCAGCCACTGCGCCTCGAAGCTGCCGAAACGTACCGTGGTATGCGTTCGGAACGGCATGGGGGCGATGCTCACCACAGGGTCTTGTGCCGCGTCGATCCCTGCGCATACATCCACGATCAGGTCGATGGTGTCCTCGCCGGGGCATCCCTCATCGGGCGTCACGGTCAGGGTCACCGGCCACACACCCACGCCCAATACTGCTGGGTCCACCGGCAAGCTGGCGCCTTCACCGGTCAACGCGCCGCTCCATGTGCCCTCGGCGGAGCCCATCAGTTCGAAGGGTGGCGAATTCAAGCAGAGGCGTCCCACCGGTTCGATGTTCACCACGGCTGGAGCGCCATAGTGGACCATCACAGGGTCGTGCGCGAGGATACATCCGCGCGGGTCCACATAGGTGTACACCACCGGGTATTCCCCGTGATCCAGCCCGTCCACACCGAAGAGACCGTTGGTGTCCAGCGGTGCGCTCCACGTACCACCGGCGGGGTAGGCGTCGAACTGGATCGGTGCATCGCCATCGCACAACAGCAGGTCGGTGGCCAGGGCGTTCACTGCGGCCTGTGCGGCCACGGCGACCGTGGTGGAGGCCTGGGCCTGGCAGCCGACCTCAGAGGCCACGAAGTAGCTCACCAGGTGGATGCCTTCGCCCACGATGGCCGGATCGAGCTGTCCGTTGCTCACGCCACTGCCGCTCCACACTCCGCCGGTCGGCTCGGCACCCACCAGGTCGAACGCCCCATCCTGGGCGCAATACACGGCCATGGGTTCGAAGGCGATGGTGGGGGTGGGGCCCACCACCACTTGGATGGTATCGCTGTTACGGCATTGGTTGGGCGCATAGGCTTCGGCGTTGAGGATCACCGTATAGGTGCCTGGGCCGATGGAGGGGTCGAAGAGCGCCCCGGTGGCGGATGCGTTGAGCACAGGGCCCTCCCAGCTCACACCCAAGGCCGGTGCCGCCACCACGGGGATCGGCACCAAGGCGTCGGTGGAACAGAGGGTGTCCACTTCGGCGAGTTGCGCGGGCAAGGTGTTCCAGCGTAACACGGGCCCTTGGACCTGGCTGCACTGCTGGCCCGTGGCATCGGTGTATTCGCACACCACGTAGCCACCGCCCCAAGTGGCGGGATCGATCACGTTGCTGCCATCCATGCCGTACCATGCCACATCGGTGGGGGTGGCGTGCAGCACGATAGGGGCATCGGCGGAGCAGATCACACCGGGTACCGTGGTGATGATGGATGGCCGTTCGATCACGCGGATGGCGGTGGCGGCGGCCACGGGGCATCCACCCTCGGGGTACACCGCGTGCACCACGGGCAGGTCCATGGTCCCGCTCAGGTTATTGCGGAACAGCAAGCCGTTGGCGATCTGGGTGCCGTACCACTGCCCACCTCCGGGTGTGGCGGCGGGCAGGGCCACCGGTGCACCGGACAGGCAGAGGGTGTCCATCGTCGGAAGCTGCAATTCGACCAGGGTGTCGACCAGGGTGTTCGCGAACCAGGTGAGTTGTCCGTTCACCTCCATCACCAGGTCGTCGTTGCCATCGGCGTTGAAGTCGGCCAGCAGCGGACGACGGCCGCGAGGCATGCTGGGGAGTTCCTGGGAGTAGGCGAGATCCTCGAGCAGCGGCACATAGGTGTTCCAGCGCGGCGCCAGGGCGGGGTTGTTCGGCACGAAGAAGAGGCTTGCCCCGGTGGAGCAGGAGGTACGCCCGAAGGCACCATCGCCGCTGGTGGTCCAATCGGCCACCACATGTTCTTCGAAGGCCAGCACACCGCCTTCGTCGGAGAGGTTGCGCAACCAGTGTACGGCGCTGCCGCGTGCTTCGGCCAGGTCCAGGAGGCCATCGCCATCCATATCGATCAGTATTGGGCTCCGGTACACGTACCCGAGCGGACCATCGGGGATGTTGAGCGGTTCGGTCTGCCAGGTGCTGGCATCACCGGCCACGTTACGGGCCACCACCAGGCTGTCGTTGGCCATGTTCAGGATCAGGTCCTGGCCCCCGGAGAGGTCCACATCGCCCACCTCCAGCATACGCGAGGCAGCGCCATTGTGCAGCCCGGTGTAGGGGACCAGCGCGGCGAAGCCCAGGTCGGAGCCGAAGAAGATGCCCACGCCGGGGCCCTCGACGAACTCCAAGGTCAGGAGCAGGTCCTTGTACCCGTCGCCATTGATATCGGCCACGGCCAGGGCCTCGGGCCGGGTGTCCAGTTCGAATTCTTCCTCGGGTGCGAAGGTGCCGTTACCCAGGTTGCGCAACAGGACGAGGTCGTCGTCCGAATCGCTCACCAAGAGGATGTCCGGGGCGCCGTCGTTATCCACATCGGCCACTTGGAGCAGCGCGCACCCCTCATCGAGGTCCATGAGGATCTGTGGTGGGGTGAAGGTGCCTTGCCCGTCGGTGTTGGCGAACCATTTCAGGTGGCCCCCGAACACCCCCACCAGATCCAGTGTTCCGTCCTGGTCGATGTCGGCGGCGCGGACCTCGGCGTTGTTCGCATTGGAGAAGATCGGTTGGCCGGTGCCGAACTGCGCATCGGCGGCGGTGGCCAAGGCGCATCCGAAGATCAGCAGCGGGAAGCGACGTGTGGTGGACATGAAAGGAAGGGCACGGTCACACCAATGACGATGCTGTGCGAAGGTACGGTGCCTGAAGGACTTCCGGCTGCCGTTCCCCGGGCCTGACCGATCATCGGCGGATCAGGTACAGAGCACGGGGATCCGCGGAGCGTTGGTCAGGATGCGCTCCTTTTCGGCATCGGCGATGTAGCGGTACTCCTCCGAAGCATGGGACATGATGGCGATGGCGCCGGCACCCACCCGTTCGGCGTACTTGATGGTGGCCTCCGCGAAGCCGATGCTGAAGGTGGTGCTGGGTTCGTTCACCTCTTCGTAACGCAGGTTCTCCTTTTGGAGGCGTTCGAGCATCCGGAGCTTGTTGGCCAGGAGCTCGTCGGAGGGCGATTCGCCGGGGCGTACCAACTGGTACACATGCACATCGGCGGCGAACACCGTGGCCAGGGCGACCACCACATCGAGCAGCCGTCCGATGTCGGAGTGGGCCGCCACGGGAAGCACGATCCGGCGAAGCAGCGACTCTTGGCGCACCCCTTCTTGCACCACCAGGCACGGAATGGCGGCGTGGCGCACCAGTTTGAGGATATCGGCGCCGAAAAGGTTCTGCCGCAGTCCGCGAGCACCGTGGGTGGCCAGCACCAGCAACGAATGGCCCTGGCCGGACTCGGAGGCGATGGCCTTCATGGGGTCGCCTTCGAGCACCTTGGGGGTGGCCCCGGCCTCGGCCCGGGCACCTTTGATCTGGTCGTTCAGCGCGGCCAGGACCTGGTCGCGCCCGTCATCCTTTCGTTCGCTCCTGAGCAGTACATGCAGCAGGGTGATCCTGGTGTTGAGCCGTTCCGCGACCGTCTGCGCGGCGAGCAGAGCGTCGTGTGATGCGGGAGAGAGGTCGGTGGCACAAAGCAGGTCCTTGTCGAGCATGGTGATGGGCTGTTCCCCACGAAGGTACTCCGTTGGAGTGGAACCGTGGATGGCTCAGTGCTTCACCACACGCATCGTGTGCTGTGCGGTTTCGGTCCGCACCACCACGGTGTACACGCCATCGGCGAAAGGAGAGAGGTCCAAGGTGGTATCCCCTTGTGCTGGACCGTGGTGGAGCACGCGACCATCAGAAGCCACGATGGACAGGGTGGAGGGCTGGGGAACGCGGATCCGTACCAAGTCTTGGGTGGGATTCGGCCAAAGCGGTATGGGAAGCGCTTCATGCTGCGCTTGCACCACTGTGGTGCCGGGCAACTTGAGCCGGTACGCCAGCATGGCCAGGGTCGAACTGTTCACACCGGTGCCGGTGATGTAACGTCCGTCGGGCGAGATGTCGCTGGCGGTGTACAGCACGGTATTGCCCAAGGGGATCCCGAGGGTGTTGCTGGCATAGGTGTTCAGGTCCTGAAGCCCCCCCCCGGCGCTCCAGATGAACGCCTTGCGCGGGGCGCCGAAAAATGGGCCGTTGAACCAACCGACCACTACCGAGCCATCGGCCGAGATGGCCGAGACATACCCGGTGCCCATATTGGGCAGGGCCCCCAGGCTCACGAAGCCATCGGCCTCGCTCCAGATCCAGGGTTCGTCGTTGTTCGCGAAATCGCCATAGCCGCCGATCACGCTGCCGTCGGCCGAGATGGCGCTGCATTCGCCGGCCAGGTTGTTCTCGTCCGTTCCGCTACCTGTGGGGTCGATCAGGATCGGGGTGTTAGGCAGGTAGCCGCCGCTGGGATCCTTGCGCCAGACGGCCGCTTTCCACGGTCCGTTCTGATCCTGCCAGCCCACCACCACGGTACCATCCGCATTCACGGCGTTGGCACGGGTGCTGGCCTCCGGGAACAGAGAACCGAGGTCCATCAGGCCTTCGGAACCGTTATAGGCCACGGCGTGCGCTCCACCGGCACTCATCCAGGCCAGCCCCACCACCGTGGTGCCATCGCCGGAGATCCCCCATGCGCTGCTGGCGTTCCCATCGGACACGCCGCCCAAGCCACCCAACGCGATCCACTCGCCGTTGTTCCGGTCGAAGTAGGCCATCTCCGAGGCCGTTGCACCCATGGCGCCGCCGGAGAGCCGTTGGCCATCGGCCGCGAACTTGGCCTGGCCACCGGCACCACCGGCCGGCGAAACACCTTCGATATCCTCCGTGGTGGAGAAGTCGGGGTTCCAAAGCATATAGGTGGGGGCACCCGCCAGGTAGCCCGCCACCAAGCCTTCGTTGTTCACCGCGCTGGCCCAGTAGCTCTGGGGCAACACGGAGAGCTGAGCGTTCGCTGTGCCGGCGACGCATGCAAGGAGAAGCGGGAGGGTGTAGTGGTGTTTCATGGTGTTACCGGGTGGTGCGTGTGTTCCTGCTACAGAAGTCGACCGGAAAGGTATCCGCGATCGGCCACACCCCGACCATCGTGCGTGCACCATGGATCACACGCGTGGAAGCCTATGGTGGGCGAGGGGCACGCCCCAAACACACAAGGCCCCTTGCGGAGCCCTGTGTTCATTGGTTGCCCTATCTGTTCGTTCGTACCGGTCGCCCCGGTGGGCGACGCTACGGGTGCGGATCTCCACCGCCGTGCGTCACACCCCGGCCTTCTCCTTCTTCCCCTTGCTTGCGCCGTTCCCGTTCTGCTCCTTCTCATCAATGGGCTTGCGCAACACGATCTTCCCGTCGAACACATCGATCACCTGCGCCTTGCCCGTCTCCAAGGTCCCCGCGATGATCTGCTTGCTCAGCTCGTTCAGCAGCTCCTTCTGGATCATCCGCTTGATGGGGCGTGCACCGAACTGGGGGTCGAAACCGGTGCTTGAAATGTGTGCGATCAGTTCCTCGCTGGGGATGAGGTGGATGTCCTTCTCCTCCAGCTTCTGCAGGAGCATGTGCAGCTGCAGCTTCACGATCTCCCGCACATCCGCCTGGCTCAGCGGACGGAACATGATCAGCTCGTCCACGCGGTGTGGAAGCCAACTCCGCATTGCCCGTCGGGCTGCGCAAGGGCCTCTCACGCCCATGCGGCGTTACTCGTCCCTTGCATAGCACCGGCTATGCGCGGTCCTCGCGCCTTGCCTGGTCGCGAGATTCCGCTTGCTCGCTTCCTAGGCCAACGCGGAGTTGGCTTCCCGGAACTCGGGGCGCACGGTCTTGCGCAGCAGGTCCATCACTTCACTCTGGGTTTTCTCGATCACCTCTTCGAGGTTCTTGCGTTCGAGACCCTCGAAATTCTCCTGGATGATGTGCGAGCCGATGTTGCTCGTCATGATGATGATGGTGTTCTTGAAGTTGACCACCCGGCCCTTGTTGTCGGTGAGGCGGCCATCGTCCAGCACCTGCAGCAGGATGTTCCACACGTCGGGGTGGGCCTTCTCGATCTCGTCGAGCAGCACCACGCTGTAGGGCTTGCGGCGCACGGCTTCGGTGAGCTGGCCGCCTTCATCGTAGCCCACGTAGCCCGGAGGCGCGCCGACCAGTCGGCTCACGCTGTGGCGCTCCTGGTACTCGCTCATGTCGATGCGCGTCATGGCGTTCTCGTCGTTGAAGAGGATCTCGCTCAGTGCCTTGGCCAGTTCGGTCTTTCCGACACCCGTGGTGCCGAGGAAGATGAACGAGCCGATGGGACGCCGCTCATCGCCCATGCCTGCGCG
>SSGN01000053.1 GCA_008016945.1 Flavobacteriales bacterium | reverse complement strand
GGGTGAATGAGAGAGGAAGAGAGGAAGAGAGGAAGAGAGGAAGAGAGGAAGAGAGGAAGAGAGGAAGAGAGGAAGAGAGGAAGAGAGAAAGAGAGGAAGTGAGGAAGTGAGAAAGTGAGAAAGTGAGGAAGAGGCCCGCAGCATGTGCACGGCACGTGGGAGCATTGGCCTATAGGTACCTCGAAGAACCTCGTTCTGGCGGCGTTCATGAGAAAAAAGCACAGCGGTCATCGCTTGCTCTCATTCGCCCATGCTTTGTTGCTCCTCAGTCGGATACCTCGATCCAGCATCCTCTCTTCGGTGCGCCTCGTCTGGACGAATGATAGCGGCGCACGCCATCCGTTCGGGGTTCTTCGAGCACCCTTATTCCATGAAGGACCATTCGCACGTACTCCGGAACTGGCAGCGACCCGATCGCACCCCAAGGAAGGACATCCCGCTAACAAGCATGAGTCCGGCGCGGAAGTGACCGTTCGGTTCCGTCGTTACCGCACTACCGCTTGGGGCAACAGGCTCAGAACCGCACCCCCACCCCGACTTTGAAGCCGAGCCAGCCTTGGAGGAGCACGTTGCCACGGACCTCGTTGTGGATCAACGACGCGGGCGCCAGCGTACTGAGGTGCGCTGTGCGTTCCGCATTGCGCCAAGTGCTCACCAGCATGCTGTAGTTCGGCCCGGCAGTGACCAGCAGGTGGCGGCCGAGGTCGTGGGCGTAGTGCGCGCCGAAGCGCCCTACGATGTTCACCGCATCGACCCACTCCTCCTGCTCCGTGATCTGCTCGCCGGTGAGTTCCAGGTCCAAGTGGTTGTGCTTACCCAGCCGGATCTCACTGCCGAAGCCGTATAGGAAACCCCAGCGGCCATTGGTCTCCACAGCTGGGGAATAGCCGAAGATGTTGTGGAACTGTCGCGTACCCGTGCGAAAACCGACCGTGACGGGCATGATGCCGGTGGTACTCAGGTCCGCGCGATGGTAGCCGCGAAGGGCGAAGCTGAACAGGCCGATGCTGGTGCCGGTGATGGTATCGCTGATGTTGACCAGCCCCACCTGCCAGCCCTCGCTGCGTGTGGCATAATTCACCGAACCCACCTGGCCACCACGCGCAACCCCGCTCACCGCATTGAGCCCGAAGGTGAACTGCCCGCCATCGAGCTGGTGCGCATAGTTCATGCCGAAGCCCACCTGGCCAGCCTCCACCCGGCCGGGCACCACGTTCATGCCGAACGAGAACTGCCCCCCGGAGACATCCCCCGCGTAGTTCAGACCGAAGCCCACCTGGCCACCGCTCACCTGCCCCGGGACCGCGTTGAGGCCGAAAGAGACCTGGCCGCCGGAGACATGACCGGCATAGTTGGCGCCGAATCCCACCTGGCCCCCACCCACAGAATCCAAGGCCACATTCACCCCGCCGGACACCTGTGCACCGAACACCTTGCGGCCGAGGTTCACCGCCCCGGCGATCTGCGCCTTGCGCACATCCTTGGGCGTGAGGTTCACCCCACCGGAGATCTGCGTACCATTCACATCCTGGGTGGCCACGTTGCACCCTCCGCTGATCTGAACGCCCTTCAATCCGCCCTTCACCACGTTGACACCGCCCGCGATCTGCACTCCGATGAGCGTATCCCACACCGTATTACCCAGACCGGCGATCTGCAGGCCCTCCAGCGTGCGCATGGTGTGGTTGATGGCGCCGGCCACCTGCACCCCTTGGGTGTTGCGCCCCACGAGGTTCGTGAACCCGGCGATCTGCGCACCCTTCACATCGTGACTCTCCAGGTTGGCCACGCCACCCACCTCGAACCCCGAGAGCCCGCGCGAATACCCCGCCAACACGTTCAAGGAAACGTTGTTCACCGTGATCGGGGCGATGTCTCCATTGCTGCTCACGTTCGGCAACAGGGCGATCTGCCAAGGGCGATGCTCCGCGAAGTCGAGGTTCGAAACCAGGTCGAACTGGTTGTTGGATACCAGCAACCGCGTTACACCAAGGTCCTCCACCCCGCAACGATCGTACAGGCAGAGGGGAGCTACCGGAGGAAGCACCGATCGCTTGTGCAATGCCAGCCTGGGCAACACGCCATCGCGTCCCACATACACCACCGTGTCGTGGTACTCCTTGCGCATCACCAGGAGCGCTGTTCGGTCGCGCTCGCCGGTCACCTCCAGCCGAAAGGTCCCCAGGCCATCGGTATTCGACACGTTCTTCCCATCGACCTCGTGCACCGAGGCCTGCACCACCGGGCCACCGCTCTGCGCGTCGTACACCGCACCGGTGATGATGAACCGCCGACGCGCACCACCCTTGTTCAACAGGATGATGTGGTTGCCCGTTTCCTTCAGCTCGAAGCGAGGACCCACCAGGCTGCGCAGCGCGCTCTCCACCGTCCCTTTCACGGCCACGTTCACCACACTGTCGCCCGGTACCGAGGCGGCGTTATAGCTCAGCTTGAACTTCCCGTCGCGCGCGATGAGCATGAGGGCGTCGGAAAGGCGCACACGCTGCGCATCCACTTGTACGGTGCGTTTCAGGATGGGCTGTGCCGCCGCCAGCATGGGCAACAACAGCACCAACAGGCACCACACCCGGCGATCAGCAACCTTCACCATCGAGCACATAGGTTCCGGGAGCGGACTGGGTGAGCTTGAGGACGTGCGTATCGGCGATCACCCGAAGGATGTAGTCGATGGGCTCGTCCTCGAAGGTGGCTGTGAGCGTGCAGCGTCCCAACCCGGCGTTGGCCAACTCCACCTTCACCTGGAACAGCTTCTCGAGTTGCTTGACCACGGTGGTCATCGGTGCCTCTTGGAAATGGATGATGCGTTCGCCGAAGACCTCCACCGGAGGGGCCGCAAGGCGCTCCAGGAGGTGCGCGGACTTGTTGTACCGGGCGTAGCCTCCGGCATGCAGGATCACACTGTCCCCTTCGGCCACCACCCGCACCTTGCCGTGCCGCACCCGCACCAGCACGCTGTTCGAGGTATCGTAGGCGCTCACCTCGAAGGCGGTACCCAGCACAGTGACCGTTACCTCGCCGGTCTCCACCACGAATGGGCGCTCCTCGTCGCGTTGCACCTCGAAGTAGGCCTCGCCGCGCAGGCTGATGTGGCGTTCGACCTTCATCCGCACGTTCACGTTGGAGCCGGGCGAGAGCACCACACTGCTGTTGTCCTGCAGCACGGTGCGTACATGTTCGTTCGCTGCCATGAATTCTTCGGGGCGTTGTTGGTACCAGTAACGCGCACCAAGAACGACTCCGGCGAACACGGCTGCTGCAGCGGCCCAACGGACCACCGGGCGCTGGTGGAACGGGATCACCCGCCCACGACCTTCGGCCTCCGCGATCCGGGCCTCCAGCCGCACCCAGGCCCGGTCCACATCGACCGGGGGGCCGGGGGCCTCGGCACTCGCCTCCCAGATGGCACGCATGGCCTGCAGTTCAGCCGCCTGGGCCGCGTCAGCCGCCGCCCAGGCCTCCACCGCCTGGCATTCAGCCGCATCGGCTTCGCCACTGAGGTAGCGCGCCAATCGGTCGCTCATGCTATGTGTGCCTTCGTTCAAGGTTCTGGTCCTATGACAACGTTCCCCTTCAATACCCCTATCCTATTTGTTCAACCACCACAAAAGCCAGCCGAGGATGGTCACCGGCATCAAGTCGACCAATTCCTCGCGCAGCGTCTTCAGCGCCTTGCCCATCTGGTTCTCCACGGTCTTCACGCTGATGCCCAGCCGTTCGGCGATCTCGTGGTACTTGAGCCCTTCGTGCCGACTGAGCTTGAAGACCTTGCGGCGTTCTTCGGGCAGCGCCTCGATGGCCGCGTGCACCCGCGCCGCTCGCTCCGCATGTTCGTCCTCGGTACGGCCGGTCTCCTCCTCCACCTCATCCACCTCCTCGTTCAAGCTCCGCACCCGCCCCTGCACCTTCAGCGCATTGAGGCACCGGTTGCGCACGGCTTGGAACAGGTACGCCTTCACCGACGTGGTCACCTTGGTGCGCTCCCGGTCCATCCACAGGCGGAAGAAGAGGTCCTGTACCAGGTCCTCCGCCTTGTCCACATCCTTCACATACTGCATGGCGAACGCACACAGCGGCCGGTAGTGCAGGCGGAACAGCGCCTCGTAGGCGTTCCGATCACCGGCGGCGATGGGTGCGAACTCCATGTGGATCAACGGGGCCGAAAGTAGCTGGATGAATGCAACTGGACCGACCGTTCATCAAAGCACACGCGCCCAACGGCAACGTTCCGATGTGGTATGAACACCACAGCGCACAAAGGTCTTGACCTGCCGAGGAAGCCCCCGCCCGGGATGGAAGCGGCGGCCCGACGAAGCCGAACACGCGCAGCGCACGCCGCGAGGAGGCGACCGGAGGAAGCCACCGCAGCGCGATGCGATGCCGGGTGAGGCGAGACGGCCACAGCGGACAGCCCGAAAGGCGGCCCATCCCCGCCATTTCGTCCGCTACACCCCGCCCCTGCTGGACTTTTTGGCGTTCGCACCCATCAGCAACTGCCAGTTGTTCCGTTCTACCTTCACGGTGCGGGGCTTGATGGGCAGGGGCGTTCGATCATGGGTCGATCACACCAGGCAACCTACCGATCGATGCACTGCCTCAACGCTACGGATGCGAACCCATAGCGCTCTGTACAACACACAACCATTCCCAATGGACCTCAACAAATTCACCATCCGCTCCCAGCAGGCCATCCAACAGGCGCAGACCATCGCCACCGGATACGGCCAGCAGATGCTCGAGAACGGCCACCTGCTCAAGGGCATCCTGGAGGTGGACCCCGACGTGACGCCCTTCCTGCTGAAGAAGCTCAACGTGAACGTGCCCGCCATGACGCAGGCATTGGACCGCATCGTGCAGGGCTACCCGAAAGTGAGCGGCGGGCAGATCAGCCTCTCGCGCCACAGCAGCGACGCCCTCACCAAGGCCCTGGCCGCGCTGAAGGAGTTCGGCGATGAGTTCGCCAGCGTGGAACACATGCTCATCGGCATCCTGGACAGCGGCGACACCGTAAGCCAGCTACTGAAGGACAACGGCGTGACCAAGAAAGACCTGGTGGCCGCCATCAAGGAGCTGCGCAAGGGCAGCAAGGTGACCAGCCAGAGCCAGGAAGAGACCTACAACGCCCTGAACAAGTACGCGAAGAACCTCAACCAGCTGGCCAAGGACAACAAGCTGGACCCCGTGATCGGCCGCGACGAGGAGATCCGCCGCGTGCTGCAGATCCTGAGCCGCCGCACCAAGAACAACCCGGTCCTGATCGGCGAGCCCGGCGTCGGCAAGACCGCGATTGCCGAAGGCCTCGCGCTACGCATCGCCAATGGCGACGTGCCCGACAGCCTGAAGAATCGCAAATTGATGTCGCTCGACATGGGTAGCCTGATTGCAGGCGCCAAATATCGCGGCGAATTTGAAGAGCGGCTGAAAGGTGTGCT
>SSGN01000065.1 GCA_008016945.1 Flavobacteriales bacterium | reverse complement strand
GGGTGTTTCGGCCGGCTACTACAGTGTGAATGTGAAGGATGCCAACGGCACGGTGGAGAAAGCCGAGATCACGTTGACAGAGCCGGAAGAGTTGAAGGTGAGCGCCACGGTCAGTTCCTTTGCCAACGGACACAACATCAGTTGTTTCGAGTGCAACAACGGATACATCCAGGTCAGCGCCACACAAGGCACACCGCCATACAGTTATGCCTGGTCCGATGGGCCCTCCACCGCCCAGAACCGCTACGCATTGGGGCCGAAAGCCTACAAGGTGACGGTGACGGACGCCAACGGCTGTGAGAGTTCCACCAGCGTGAACATCACCCAACCGGAGCGCAGCGATTGGACCATGAACGGTAACGCAGGCACCAACCCGGCGACGCAATACATCGGTACTAGCGACGACAAGGATGTGGTGTTCAAGGCCAATGGGCAGGAAGCGCTAAGATTGAAGGCCAATGGAGACATCAGTTTGATGGGTTCTTTGGACGGTGATGGTCCTTTGTATCGCAGGGACGATGGTCTACTTGGTAGTGGCTTTCCCGTCTATCCAGAGCGCCCGGCGGAGCGATGCCACCTTTTAGGGTCCTACCCCTATTGGGAAACACGCGGCAACGCGTTCCATCAACTCTGCCCAGAGGAAGATCCCTTGTTGGGTACCTTGGGAGAGCGGCCGTTGAAGATCGTGACCAATGGAATAAAGCGCATCACTGTCACCCAAACAGGAATGGTCGGCATTGGAACCGACCCACCGATCGGTGAAGTAGGAGATTACCGCCTATTCGTAGAGAACGGTATCGTGTGCCGCGATGTGCTGGTGAAATTGGGCGATTGGCCGGACTATGTCTTCGAACCGGACTACAAACCCATGCCACTGAATGAACTGCGCGAATACCTCGGGGTGAACAAACACTTGCCGGGGATACCCTCTGCGCCCGAGGTAGAAGCGAACAATGGGGTGGAGCTTGGCGACTTGCAGAAACGCATGCTCAAAGTGATGGAGGAGCAAGCGCTGTATATCCTTCAGCTTGAAAAAGGACAGCGCGAGTTGGAGTTGCGTTTACAACGATTGGAGGCGAAAGAACGCAACATTCAAACGCCGAAACAATGAGAATTTATCATTGCTTTCTGATCTGGCTGATCGTAGACCAAAGCCTAGTTGTTGCGCAAGGAGGGCCGCCACCTACAGGCAGCTATTATGATGAAGTGCGGATACGAGAAGTTCAATTAGATCAGCTCAAGACCACACTTTCAGAAAGCGAGTTCAATGCCGAAGGAGGGATGAACTCGGAACACCAGAAATATGTGCGGATGTGGGAGCCATATCTCGGACAAAGCGGGGAATACAGCTTTTATGAAGCAGCCCTCAAGCACTATGCGGAACAAAATGCACTACCGGGAAGCACTTACAAAAGCAATAACGACCCTTGGCTGGAACTCGGACCACGACGAAGAGGAAGTGGAGGTGCCTTTTCTGACGGAATAGGACCTATTGAGTTCATCAGCATTCTGGAATCCGACCCGTCGTTGATGCTTTGCGGCAGTAAGAACGGAGGGCTTTTCTATACAGATGACGGTGCGGTGAACTGGCAAAATGCTGGCACAGACCTCGGATGGATGCGCTCAGGTTGCAAGGATGCTACCTTCTACCCACCGAACGCACAAGAGGTTGATGAACGTGTCACTTGGTTCGCACTTTCATCAGGTTTAGCCGGTGATGACGTACTCGTGACCAATTCAGCTCGTATCGGCGAAGCGAGTGGCGTTGAGCGCACATTGGATGGTGGAGCAACATGGACACTGATCGGTGATCATAGTGATTTCGGTGGACCAGGCACCGCGCTGGGGGTGATCCACTTTGACCTCAAAGTGAATGTCCTGGGTCAACATCGACTATTCGTAGGCACTTCGACTGGACTCTACTACACCGACGACCCACTTAGCAATGATCCGATTTGGCAACTTGTTCCAATGCCTGCATCACTGAGCTCTATTAGTAGTGTATATCCCTCATTTCAAACGGATCGAACAGGCTGTGGCGACATAGCCTATCTGCCGACCACCACCGATCCATTGAACGCGAACATCCTTTGTGCCACCATTCGGTACATTGATGAGAATAATGGATCGAACCCGACGGTTGCCGTTTGGCGTTTCATGCTCTCAACCGACAATGGTTCGACCTGGATCGAATTACCTGGACAACCCTCACCCGTTAGCACGGACTATTCCTACACCGTTGAGACAACGAAGGCTTCCTCGAACGAGTTCTACCTGAATTTTCAGCGAAGCGTTGCGTCAACCTCCTTGATCCAGTCTTACGATGTGGTAAACGAGCAGTACACGAACCGGGCATCGAATTTCAACTCAGCCTTTGGCACTGGCCATGGATTCGGGATAGACCAGCACAATGCAGCGAGTTTGATGGTTTCATCTGGAACGAAGGCAAAGTGGTTCAGACCGGATGGGGGAACTAATAATTCGGTAATTAGTGGGCATGACGACGTTGAGGATATCGTTGGGCATCCGACCAATCCCGGTGAATTCTGGATAGCGAACCATGGTGGAGTTTCCGTCGTCAATACGAATGGTACGTCTACAAGTTGGACCGATATGAGTGATGGTTTGGGGGTTGCAGAAGTAGAAGCACTGGCCACTTCACAGAACATCCCCGATTTTCTTGTGACCGGTCTATACCATGATGGCTCAAAGATCACTCGCACTCCATACCCGAATAATGGGAACCCATGGGACCCGGATTGGGAGTACTTATCCTGGGGCGATGGCACAAGGTGCCTTGTTGACCACAAAGATCCGAATCACGCTTACACGAGCAATCAGCTCGATGATTGGTACTTATTCAATAGTGCGACCTCTTCCTCCCAGAACACCTTTCAGGATGTTCCAAGTCCTTGGTTCCCCGAAGGGGACTTGAATCGAGGCGAACCTTCGACGGTTTATCGAACTGAGATAGTTGTCGTACCGAGTGAATGGGACCCCAACGGCGATGGTATCCCGACGACGTTCAACAACGAGGAGGTTGAAGTCAATCGGTCATTTGACCGGGGTACGACGCGCGAGATCATTTCCAACTTCGCATCAAACCCGGACCTGTATCGCCTTGCGCAAGGCAGTTCAAATCATGACAATGAACGTATCGATCAGATTGTCTCCTCCCCGGCCAATCCAGATCATCTATATGTCGCCTTCAAGGACTTCGACTACAGGGTCCGCCTCTTCCGCACCACTATAGCTAATCATCCGAACCCCGAAGCTGTAAAGGCCTCCTGGCATGAGGTGCCCATACCGCGGCGCTATCGCGATGGGCCACTTACAGGGATCGAATTCGATCCGAACAACGAGAACATCGTTTTCCTCTCCTACGGATCATCTACTGCGGATTTTGGGCCTGACTTTGGCAGCGAGATGGTCTATCGCATGGACTATGCCGACCTGAGCGTCTATCCCCCCGGTTCCTTCGATTGTGAGGGACTCCCCTGTGCGGACATCACCATGAACTTACCCCTGTGCTTTACCGAGCGCTTGAATCTCGCTTATGAGCAAGGGAGTGATGAAGGCTTGTACTTCGCAACTGAGTTCGGTGTGTACTTCACGAATAGGAAGCGTATCGCCGCCTACACTAGTGGGCTCGTCCAATCGCCTGACGATACAGAAAATTCCAGTGGTTGGGTCCGTGTTGGCGACGGCCTGCCCCATGTGCGCCCCAAGGGCTTGGAGATCAACTATTCCATCAATCAAGTCCGCGTAGGTATGTTCGGCCGTGGTGTCTGGCAACACGCCTTACACTGCCCGGAACTGGAAAGTAAGCACGAAACCAGCACCTATACGGAGGATGATTTCGTTGAGGTTCAAGCTATGATCACATCCGACGCTCAGGTCGCCACACCCCGCTCGGTCACATACAGAGCCGGTGAGACAGTACGTTTGCTACCGGGTTTTCATGCGAACAGTGGTTCCCGATTCCACGCCTTCATTCATCCGTGTGATAGAACGGGGAACAGCTTTACTCCCAAAGCAAGGCTGACCGCCGGGATACAGGAAACACACATTAACCCTACACGTGCCAAAAGCGTAGCCACCTTGGCCGCATTCCCAAATCCCACCACTGGGATTTTCACCTTGCAGATCCTAGGTCAGGATAAGGACTCAGAGGGCATGCACGTCGTCGATGTAATTGATGCCTTGGGCAACAAAGTAGCTCAACGCGTATTTTCAGGTGCTTCCGGACCTGTTCACCTCGAGCTGTCCACCGGTGTTTATCTTTTACGTGACGTGACTTATCCGCGGGTACAACCTCTGCAGTTGATAATCCAGTAGACCCATGTTCCATCCAGCATTTCCCTTGTTGCTTCTGCTCTCCCTTTGGAGCAACCTTGGCTGCGCTCAGTTCTTTCCTACGGAGCAAGCCGCTTGGTGCTTGCGACGAAACACGCCGGACGGAACCGATCAATACACTCTTGCCTTGGAGCCCACGCGGGACACCGTGATCCAAGGACTGACGTACATGGTGATCGAGTATACATCTATTGGTACCCCGGTCATGGATCTCTGGCCCTTCTCGCGTTGTTACGTTCGCAATGACGATGAAGGTAGAGGTTATGCACGCGTAGATGGCATGGATGTAGAGATGCTCATAGGCGACATCGATGCTCCCGTTGGCGCGATCGTACAGGACATTGCGACTGGTGACACGAATTGTGATTCGTCGTGGGAATACGGATCAGTCACCGACATGATCGTTGATTCGATCGTTGATCTGGAAGAGAACGGGATACAGGCTCGCAGGGTTTATGTACAGCCGCTCTGTTACCCCAACTTTTCACCAAGCACCTCATTCTGGCAGGCCGACATGGGCACACCTTTTGGTCCCTTCCTTATGCTCAATGGTTTGTCCATGCCAAGCCCAGTTTGTGCTGCGGTAGATGACACTACGCGCTTTCGGCTTTTTGAAGAACTACAGTTAGGTGGCCCTTTGTGTTCTTGTTACGATCTCGAGCTAGGGTCCGGAACGATCCATCGCATGACGGTAGTGGATCTTTGGCCCAACCCATCACTTGGTTTGTTCCACCTACCAGCCACCCAACACGAGCCACTGACCGTATTGGACATCCATGGCCGCGAAGTACTTCACCTACCGCCTTACAGCCGCGAGATCGATCTGTCCTTGCAGCCACCTGGTATCTACACCGTCCTACAGAAGACCGGTCGAGGCCGAAGTGTGCAGCGGTTGGTGGTGGTACGTTGAGCATGGTACAGCTCGTCGCGTTCTTTAGACGAGTGTTTCTGGTGTTTTCTTTGCTGGTCAGTTCAGTCGTGTGTGCGCAAAGCCTTGTGGTAGTAGATGAGCGGAGTCTCCAACCGCTTGAAGGTGTGCTTCTATTTCATACTGGTACCGGCACTGTAGTATACACCGATGCGCGAGGCAGGGGGGCGCTAAGCCCATTCCTCTCACTCGATTCTATCCAGATATCCCAGCTCGGATATCACACATCCCGCCATTCCGTTCGTCAGTTAGTTGAATTCACAGCGCAGGTTGCCTTAGTTCCCAAGGCATTCACGCTTGGCGAGTTCGTGGTGAGTGTCCACCGTTGGGAACAGGAAGGCGACCGGCTAGCTGAGCATATAACCGTGATCCGAAGAAGGGATATAGCTCATTTGAACCCAGGCACTTCGGCGGATATCTTAGAGCAAAGTGGTGAGGTATTCGTTCAACGCAGCCAACTGGGTGGTGGCAGCCCCATGTTGCGCGGTTTCGCGGCGAATCGGGTTCTTATCGTAGTGGATGGCGTACGGATGAACAATGCGATCTACCGTAGTGGCAATCTCCAGAACGTGATCAGCCTGGACCCCGAGGCCGTGGAGCGTGCCGAGGTCTTACATGGGCCGGGGGGCATGACATATGGTAGTGACGCCATCGGCGGTGTGATGGACTTTCATTTGCTGCGACCAAGGTTCGCCAGCGATACCACTTTGCTGCTACACGGTGGTGCCACTGCACGTTTCGCCAGCGCCGCAGATGCACTTACAGGCCACCTCCACCTTGGGCTGGGGAGTAAGAAGCTTGCGTTCATCGGGAGTGTGAGCCTATACCGCTTCGGTGACCTCCGTACAGGTAGCCATGGTCCGAAAGATTATTTGCGTCCATGGTACGTGGGCAATGTTTACGGTCGTGACAGTGTACTTGTGAACAATGACCAGCGGCTGCAACGCGATAGCGGGTACGATGCACGGATGGCGTTCGCGAAGCTCGCATACCGACCAAGTTTACACGTAGAGCTGGGGATTAATGCTTACCAAAGTGGCACATCGGACATTCCGCGATACGATAGACTGATCGAAGTAAGACCCAATGGACAACCCCGTAGTGCAGTGTGGTACTATGGTCCTCAGGTCTGGCGGATGGTAAGTGCATACGTGCGGCACGAAGCTGTGAGTGGGGCATGGAGCAAAGCACACTTGTCCATCGCACACCAGGACTATTCGGAAAGTCGTGTCGATCGTAGCTACCGCAGTAGTAGCGAACGCGACCAGCGTGACCGGGTAACGGGCATATGGGGCAACCTTGATCTCGAGAAGGATCTGAGTGGTCGCACCCAACTCCAGTATGGTGCAGAGTACATCACCAACTTGGTCCGTTCCATTGGCACCAATAGGGACCTCAACACGGGTTTGGAAGGGAACTTCAACTCCCGCTACCCCGATGGCTCCACCTGGAACACGAGGTCGATCTACGCGGGAACCCTTCATGACATCACTGAGCGCCTTACTCTTTCCGTCGGCATACGTGGTAGTAGCACCGCGCTCAGTTGCTCGTTCGATACGACATTATTTTCCTATCCGGCAACGGCCGCCAACCTTCGTAACAATGCATTGACCGGGAATCTGGGTTTGGCCTATCGACCGGACTCCACCTGGAAAATATCCTTGGATATGAGCACGGGTTTCCGCGCTCCCAACGTGGACGACATCGGCAAGGTGTTCGACAGCGAGCCGGGCGCGGTGATCGTGCCCAACCCCGGCCTCGTGCCGGAATACGCCTACTCCGGTGAAATTGGCATCGGCAAAGTGTTTGGCGATCGCGCCCGGCTTCGAGGTGTTGCGTTCATGGTCTTACTGGACCAAGCCATGGTGCGTCGACCATTCACATTGAACGGACAGGACAGTATCCTGTATGGCGGAGAGTCTAGCCGCGTGGATGCGATCGTGAATGCCGCACAAGCCACAGTTCATGGCGTTAATGTGACAGCCGATGTTCTGCTGACTGAAGATCTGAGACTTGATGTGCACTACAACTGGCAACGAGGCGTAGAGCAAGATGATCTCACGACCGTGAACGTGCCTTTGCGTCATGCCCCGCCACCATTCGGTCGTGCAGGCATCACCTGGGAGCGCAAGGCGTGGCGAATTTCGACCTCCTTCCGGTTCAGTGATGGATTCACATACGAAGAGTTACCGCCAACGGAGCAAGGCAAACCAGCCCTCTATGCCAGGGACCCACAAGGTAGACCGCATGCCCCAGCGTGGTATACCATCGATACGATGGCGACTTATCGCATTACGGCAAGCATTCAAGTGAACGCAGGCTTGGAAAACATCGCCGATCATCGGTACCGTCCATACTCTTCTGGCATCAGCGCTCCTGGCCGGAATGTGATGGTCGCCTTACGAGCCACGTTCTGAAGTCCGGATCACCGTTGCTGGGTGTTTTCGTTGCGTGGTCGACATCATGTCGAACGTTTCATATTCGCCGATAACTTGCCTGTCGTTTCGTCCCGTTCAGCACCAGGATCCTACCCTCCACCGCCTCCGCCAAGTCTCTACTCGCCGTAGCCGTGCTCAGTTCGGGGAACATGTTGAGGTAGTCCTTCCGGCGGAAGGAGCGGTCGGGGCCCTGTTTCAGGAAGAGGGCCACGCGATCGGCTCCAGTGAGCACCGGGTTGGGCGCGGCGAGTAGCTCGGCCAGGGCCTCGTCGATGCGCTCCAGCAGGTAGTTGATGAATTCGCCGCAGTCGCCGCGGCGGTCCGCATACTCCAAAGCGGCGTAGTAGGCGGGCTGGGTGCGTTGGATGAAGGCTTCCACCGGCAGGTAATCGAAGACCGGCCAGTAGCGCATGAGCATCCGTTTCTGCCAGAGCCGTGCCAGGCGGCCGTTGCCCGCAGTGAAGGGGCGCAGGTAGACCAGGCCGAAGTGGAGCACGCAACTGGTGATCAGGGGTGGGAAGTCATCTTCTTCCACGTAGCGCAGGAGGTCGTGCACGTTGGCGGGCAGGTCGTGGGCGCTAGCGGTCCGCAGGGGTTCCGGATCGCCGTAGAGCACGTCCATGGGCCCGGTACGGAAGTGGCCGGCGTCCAGCGCCAGGCCGTGCATCAATACCCCGTGGGCATGGCGCAGGTCGCGTTCAAGGAAGGGGTCGAGGTCTTCGCTCAGACCGTAGGCGCGATGGGTGTTCACGGCCTCCAGCGCCGAGGTGCCTTTGGCGGCGGAGCCGGGTTCGTTCAGGATATCGGCCACGGGCAAGGCGTCCAGGGTACCGCCCTCGATGGCCAAGGTGCTGTGTACCGTGCTCACATGGTAGGCTTTCTCCAGGTCCACTGGCGGGCGGTGGAGGTGCCGGGCATGTACTTCGCCCAACCGGTGATGGAGGGTGGCCAGCCGGTTCAGCATGCGGGGGCTTATGGAGTAGTAAGTGATGCTTCCCAGGTCCATTTATAGTATCAAATGATGCTAACAAAAGTAGATCATGGATTGATGCGATGGCGTGCATGGGTGCGCTGAAAGGCCGATCCCATCGGGGATGTCGGTCGTGGGAGTGCTTCACATGGGCTTGGATCGCAGGGTTTTAGGCTGGTGTGTGATGCGACCCCGGATCCCGCGCGGCTTTGGAGGAGGTACCCCCGTGCCGGAAATTTCCATGAACACCAGTTGGTTGGAAACAGAAAACCGCTACATTTGCAGCCCGTTTTTAGCCGAGGAATGGCTAAAGACGCTGAAAGCCAACCGAAAGGAGCTCATGCCAACCATTCAACAGCTCATCCGCAAGGGTCGCGAGAACCCTGTGTACAAGAGCAAGTCCATTGCCCTGAAGTCCTGCCCGCAGCGCCGCGGCGTGTGCACCAAGGTGTACACCACCACCCCGAAGAAGCCGAACTCGGCCCTTCGTAAGGTGGCCAAGGTGCGTTTGGTGAACGGCTACGAGGTGATCGCCTACATCGGCGGTGAGGGTCACAACCTGCAGGAACACAGCATCGTGCTCGTTCGCGGTGGTCGTGTGAAGGACCTGCCCGGTGTGAAGTACCACATCGTACGTGGCGTTCTGGATACTTCGGGTGTCGAAGGTCGCAACCAGCGTCGCAGCAAGTACGGCACCAAGCGTCCGAAGCCCGGAGCGGCTCCCGCCAAGAAGAAGTAACCTGTCATTGAACAGCAGCCATGCGCAAGAAGACAGTAAAGCACACGATCCTGCCGGACCCCAAGTTCGGTGATGTGCAAGTGACCAAGTTCGTGAACAACCTGATGTACGACGGTAAGAAGAGCAAGTCCCTGGACATCTTCTACAACGCCATCGACATCGTTGCCGAGAAGAGCGGAGAGGACGGTCTGGAGATCTTCCGCAAAGCCCTGACCAACGTGACCCCGCAGGTGGAGGTACGCAGCCGCCGGGTAGGTGGTGCCAACTTCCAGATCCCGCAGGCGGTACGCGAGGATCGCAAGAAGAGCCTGGCCATGAAGTGGCTGATCGGCTACGCCCGCAACCGCAACGAACGGAGCATGGCGAGCAAGCTGGCCAACGAGATCCTCGCCGCTTCCAAGGAAGAAGGTGCAGCGTTCAAGAAGAAGGAGGAGGTCCACAAGATGGCCGAAGCCAACAAAGCGTTCAGCCACTTCCGTTTCTAAGCAGTCAACAGGTAGAGCACACACATGGCCCGCGACCTCAGATATACGCGCAACATCGGCATCATGGCGCACATCGATGCCGGCAAGACCACCACGTCGGAGCGCATCCTGTTCTACACCGGCTTGACGCACAAGATCGGTGAGGTGCACGATGGTGCCGCCACCATGGACTGGATGGAGCAGGAGCAGGAGCGTGGTATCACCATCACCTCCGCCGCCACCACCACCAGCTGGAAGTACCGCGACAACACCTACAAGATCAACCTGATCGACACCCCGGGCCACGTGGACTTCACCGTGGAGGTGGAGCGCAGCCTGCGTGTGCTCGACGGCGCCGTGGCGCTGTTCTGCGCCGTGGGTGGCGTGGAGCCCCAGAGCGAGACCGTGTGGCGCCAGGCCAACAAGTACAAGGTGCCCCGCATCGGCTT
>SSGN01000125.1 GCA_008016945.1 Flavobacteriales bacterium | reverse complement strand
GTCCCCGCCAAAGCGCAGGGATACCCAAGAGGCCCGGCATTTCTACCAGAACCCCCCGACTATGCCGGGGGGTTCTTTTTTGTCTCGCCCGCGACGACCCAACTGTTCTTGGTGCGAAGGTCTTTGTAGAAGTCCCAGAATAGCGCCCAGAAGCGCTGTGGTGCTCCTCGAATGTCGGCCGGTCGAGTGGTCCGGTAATGCACGCTTCGAATGCTGAGGGTGATCTCTTGTTGGGCCCGGTTCGCGTCCAAGCGAATGCACGCATACCACCCTGCGTTGCCACCTTTCTTCGGGTCGGCCATCACACGATAAAAAAGCTCCCTGGAGCCGCCGGGCAGGCACAAGGAGTGCGAGATGGAGCGGATCATGCCGGGGAGCTGCTTCGAGAACTCCCAGCGCTGTTCGCAGAATATGCGCTCGTCAATCCGATCCCTGTGGTGTTCGCAAAAGAGCACGGTGTCTTCCGCTTCGCCCTTCCGTGTCCTTGTCCAACAATGATTGGTGTAGTGGACGCGGACATTCACGAGGAACGGTTCGCCGTCGATCCTGACCTCAACGGGCAGCAGAGTTTCGACGAGATGGTCGATGGGTCGAGCCCGGAGTGCATTGTCGATCCGGTCCTGGAATACGACCGTGGGCTTCCTGTTGATGTCCCCGTCCACCTGCAACCACGCTGGAAAATAAGTTGCCCATCCTACCCGGTTGCGGGCGCGATAAGGCGGCGGGAGCGTGTAAGACTGACGGTATCCCTCTCGTCGCAGAACCTGTGCCGCAGCCTTGCTGGCAGCGGCTATGTCTGTTCTGTCGATTCACTGGCATTCGACCACGTTGCTCGCTCGATGGCACGGCCCAAGCGATGCTGCAGTGTGTTCGCCTGGCTGTCGTTGGCATTGACCAGGACGACGCGTTGGCTAGCCGCAAACAGGGGTGTGTCGGCCAGGCTGTCGCTGTAGGCGATGGCGTAGGGTGGGGATAATCCGGCTTCCTTCAGCATGCGCAGCTTTTCGCTGCGATGGCAGTGCTGCGCGAGCACTCGGCCGCCGCCAAAGGGGCGCGTCGTGCTGCCAATGATCTCGGGCACGCATTCCAGGACCGGCTGTAACAGGTGGCGAACAAGGTCCGGCAACGCGCCCGTGGCGATGATGACGAGCGTGTCCTGTGCCTGTGCTTCGCTGAGGGCGATCAGCGCCTGCGGGAACAGTCGTTGACGCAATGCCGCGCCATGGGTCGCGAAAAAGTCATGCTGGTCGTCGTCGTGGGCCGCGACGGTACTCAGCCAGTAGGCGAAACCAATCCCCCAGCGCAGACTACGCGCATGCAGAAACAGCGGCGCGTAGAGCGGTAGCAGGAGGATGCCCAAGGCGCAACGCCATGGCGAGCGCAGCAGTCGCCAGCGGGTGATTTCGAAGCCAATGTCTCCGGCGAAGATCGTCTTGTCAAAATCGAAGACGATGACGCGTCTTGAATCAGCCAAACAAACGTTCCAGTTCGGCGCCCGGATCCTCGGCACGCATGAAGGTCTCGCCGACCAGGAATGCATGCACGCCTTCCGCACGCATGGTCAGGACATCGTCTTCATTGCGGATGCCGCTTTCGGTGATCAGCAGGCGATCCTTGGGGACGGCGGGAATCAGGTCGAGTGTGGTGTCCAGCGAGGTGTGGAAGTCGCGCAGATTGCGGTTATTGATGCCGATGAGCTTGGTCGGCAGTTTCAAAGCGCGCTCCAGTTCTTCGCCGTCATGCACTTCCACCAGCACATCCAGTCCCACTCGATTGCCCAGTGAACACAGTTCACGCAAGGCGGCGTCTTCCAGTGCGGCCACGATCAGCAGGATGCAGTCCGCACCGAGCGCGCGCGCCTCGAAAACCTGATACGGATCGACGGTGAAGTCCTTGCGCAATACCGGCAGTTTGCAGGCCGCGCGGGCTTCGACCAGATAGTCGTCGCAGCCATGGAAGAAATCCACGTCGGTGAGCACCGACAAACAGCTTGCGCCGCCGCGTTCATAGCTGCGCGCAATGTCGGCAGGCGAAAAATCCGCGCGAATCACGCCCTTGCTGGGGCTGGCCTTCTTGATTTCCGCGATCACCGCCGCGTCGCCGTCCTTGATGCGCTTCGCCATGTGGGCATGGAAGCCGCGTGCGGCGGTTGCGGTCTTGGCGGCACGTTCCAGCTCAGCTTGCGAGCGTTGTTCGGCGCGCTCGGCGACCTCTTCGCGCTTGCGGGCAAGAATGCGGTGCAGGATATCGGGCATGACTCACTTGACCGTGGAGAATTGGCGGCAAGGTTGCCGTGAAGATCGTGCCGCGACAAGTCGGTTTCGACGTTTCACTGCTCCGCGCTGTGAAGCTGTCGCGTGAGCTGCACGAAATCCTGCATCTTGCGCAGCGCTTCGCCACTGCGAATAGCGGCCGAGGCTTGCTGCATTCCGCTCTGGATCGAATCCGCGACATTGGCGGCATACAGCGCCGCACCCGCGTTGAGAGCAACGATGTCGCGAGCCACGCCGGGTTCGTCGTTCAGCACTTCCAGCACGCGCGCCTTGGACTCGTCGGCATTGGCGACCTGCAGGTTGCGCGACGAGGCCATGCTGAGACCGAAGTCCTCGGGCTCGATCTCGTACTCGCGTACCACGCCGTCCTTCAATTCACCCACCAGTGTCGCGGCACCAAGGGTGATTTCGTCCATGCTGTCGCGACCGTAGACCACCAGTGCATGCTGGGCACCGAGGCGTTGCAGGGCACGCACCTGGATGCCAACCAGATCGGGATGAAAAACGCCCATCAGAATATTCGGCGCGCTGGCCGGATTGGTCAGCGGGCCAAGGATGTTGAAGATCGTCCGCACGCCCATTTCGCGGCGCACCGGGGCGACGTTCTTCATCGCAGGATGGTGAACGGGCGCAAACATGAAGCCCAGACCAAGCTGCTCAATACAGGTGGCGACCTGAGTGGGCTGCAGGTCGATGGCCGCGCCCAGCGCTTCCAGCACGTCAGCGCTACCCGACTTGGACGACACACTGCGATTGCCGTGCTTGGCGACACGACCGCCGGCTGCAGCGACCACGAACATCGACGCGGTCGAAATATTGAAACTGTGCGCACCATCGCCACCGGTGCCGACGATGTCGACGAAATGCGGGTGTGGCGCGACGTCAACCTTGGCCGCCAGTTCGCGCATCACCGTTGCGGCACCGGCGATCTCGCCGATGGTTTCCTTCTTCACCCGCAGGCCGGTGAGAATCGCGGCAGTCATCACGGGCGAGACCTCGCCGCGCATGATCTGGCGCATCAGCGAGATCATTTCGTCGTGAAAAATCTCGCGATGTTCGATGGTCCGCTGCAGGGCTTGTTGCGGAGTGATGTGGAGTTCGTGTGTGTGCATGGACTCAGCCATTCAGGAAGTTCTGCAGCATGGCGTGCCCATGCTCGGTCAGGATCGACTCGGGATGGAACTGCACGCCTTGTACCGGCAGCGTGCGATGGCGCAGACCCATGATTTCCTCGCGACTGCCATCGGCGTTCTCCGTCCATGCGGTGACTTCCAGACAGTCCGGCAGACTGGACTGCTCGACCACCAGCGAGTGATAGCGCGTCGCTTCAAATGGACTGGGCAAGCCCGCGAACACGCCCTTGCCAGTGTGGAACACCGGCGAAGTCTTGCCGTGCATGATGCGGCTGGCACGGATGACCTTGCCGCCAAACGCCTGCCCGATGCTCTGGTGACCGAGACAGACGCCAAGAATGGGCACCTGATCACCCAGCGCGGCAAGTACCTCCAGCGACACGCCCGCTTCGTTCGGCGTACACGGACCGGGTGAAATCACGATGCGCTCGGGCTTCAGCGCGGCAATCTGCGCCACACTCAGTTCGTCATTGCGAACCACCTTCACCGCCTGACCCAGCTCGCCGAAATACTGCACGAGGTTGTAGGTGAAGCTGTCGTAGTTGTCGATCATCAGCAGCATGGTGCGTCTATCCCGTTGTTCCATATGGCTATGGCTTGCAAGAATCTGTCGTGATACCCGCTCAAGTACCCGCTATTTCTCTTGATGCGCAGGAGCGGATTCACCCCGATTGTCGGTGCATTGTGCCTGCGGGCTGGACGGCTTGAGCTGATCCAGAAGGCAATATGGGTCAAGCTCCCGCAGCGCGGCCGACTCGAACACGATGCCGCAGGCCTGCGCCTCGATAAGTCCGATTTCAAGCATGGACAGGCAGGAAAACAGAACGTCCAAGTCATCCGGATCGCGGCTAGCCTCTCTGGCTTGCCGCAGTATTTCAAACATCAAGTGTTCAAAGGCGCGCTCTGCGCTCACGGTCAAACCCTCCCGAATCGACCAAAAAAAAGGGACGCCCCTGAAGCGTCCCTCGTTGCCTGCCTGACGGACTCCCAGTCCCGTCAACGATACCTTTGGATTCAGGCAATCCTCAGCGACTGCGGGGAGATTTTGCAGCAGGCGAATCAACCATATCACCATGCGGCGGATGTTGATCGTCATCGGGGTGAGACCGGCAAGGCTGCCCGGTCTCATGGTTCCCTGCCTTTGGTGCCAGCATGACCGCTTCCAATGCACGCATCCGTGCCTCCAGCTTGCGCACGCGGGTTTCTAGGCTCATGGTCGCTACATCCCTACCGGGTTAGGCCACACGCCGCACAGGCGCGACGGCAGGCTGATTTTTGCGCGGGATGGCGGTAGCGACTTGCAGCGTGATCATTTTCAGCCAGTCCACGCGCTCGCGACGATCCTTGACACGCTGCAAGGCTTCCCCTTGGGTACGGCCAAGGTGAGCAAGCCATGCAGCCGACACCTGCGGGCCGATGTTGTGCGGCAGCGGGAAGGGTGCGCGCAGGGCCGCGATCAGCAGGCTTGGCAAGTCGCCGTCGATCATCTGCCGAATGATCGCGGGAAGTTGGTCAGGGTGTTGCGATGCCAGCCATTGCCGCGCCTCTTGGTCTGCGAGCTGCTCGACCGCGTCCTTGGCCGGTGGCGGCAGGTAGAAGGCGCGCTCGTAGGCGGTGAACTCGTCATGGATCGCTTGCGCCTCAATGGCGATTTGGTCAGCTGATTCGGCGGCAGCGGTCCATACCTTGTCAGATTCCTCGACAGCGACGGGAGCGGCAATGCGCACGTCGCGCTGATACCGGTGAACCCTTGCCTGCGCGGTGGCGATGGTCATCAAGGCCAGTGCGCCCTTGTGGATTTCGTCAGTGTTGTGGTTCGGGTTGCAGCTTGCCGGTGCGCGCCAAGGCAGCGTCGCGTCGCTGATCATCTCACCGCGGAGTACGTAGCGATCCTTGCCACCGCAGGTTCGGGCAATTGCGGCATAGGCCTGCTCCTGGCGCGCCTTCACCAGTTGTGGCAGGCCGGCCTGGCAATAGCGCACCTCGCCGGTGGCGCCAACGAGGGTATCGGGAACGCCGAGCCCGGGCTGGTTCTCGTACTCGGAATACAGGTAGGGCTCAGCTACCGAAGAGTTGAAGACGGGATTTGTGGTGCTGACACAGCCAGGCGCGGCCAGCGCACAGGCGAGCAGCAGTGCGACACGGCTCGGGGACATGGATACCTCGTTGAAAGGGATAGTGACCTGGCCCGTTGACCAGTGTCGCTTCCTACGCTCCCGCCTTGACCTTGGCCGTGTCGAGGCGGATGCGACGACCTGCGGATCACGGGTCGTGAGCGGCAGAAAGTGAACGCGTCGGCGCTGCCGTGTCTTCCGGTCCCGGTTTCCGTCGCTCGTCGCAAGCCCGCTGCGGAGCCTTGGTCGGGAGCGCAGGATGCAAGCACCCCACATGAGATTCAGAACATGCGTACAGATCGCCGCCTTGGCCGAACCCTCGGATTGTCAATGCTGGCCACATTCGTTGTCGGCCTGGTGTCAAATTTCAAACTGCAGGATGCACTGTTCGCCGACGGCGGGTTGCTCATCAACGCCGCCGTCCAGCCGTCGAAGATCGGGCTGATCTGCCTGATGGGAATGGTCACCAGTCTGCTCTCGCTCTGGGTTGCGGGACGCTTGGAGTCCAGTTTTCCACGCTACGAGGTATTGCGGCTCTATCGCGCGGTGCTGGTTGCGGGCTTGGCGACGACGCTGATGGAGTTCTCGACTCTGCAGGCCTTCCGCGAACTGAGCGAGGCGCACCTCGCTGCGGAGGGAGCGGGAACTCACGCGGTTGCGGCCATTGCTCTGTCCGGCTTGCGCAATGGCACGCATTTCCTCGACAAGGTTCTTGGAGGGTTCAGCGTCATGTTGCTTTTCGGATTCATGTACTCGGCCCAGGTGCTGCCCCGCAGCATTGCGATTGCCGGTATGTTCGGCGCGCTCGCGCAGGTGCTGGCCGTGGGTCGAGCGCTGTTCGGATTCGATGTGGCGTATGGGCTGCTTGTGCCACTGTCACTGGCGTTCCTGGTCACGATGGGCTGGCTGATCGCCAAGGGGTTCAATGTCCGGGAAGAAGTGTTGGACTGAGTCTTACATCTGCCGAAAATGGTGTGCATACCGCCGACTGACCGGCAGGATTTCACTTCGACCGCGCAAGTGGATAAGGGCTGTTTCGTTATCTGCCTTCACCACCATCCGAATCGCGGCCATTGCCACCAGTACGGAGCGGTGCGACTGGACGAAACGGTCGGGATCCAGTTGGGGCAGCAGATCCTTGATGGGAATTCGAATCACCGCCTCCTGTGGCGCGCCCGCCTCGTCGCGCCAGCCAACCAGGGTGTACTTTTCATCGGACCGGAAGAAGTCCACCGCATCGACGGCGATCAAACGCACGGTGCTTCCGGCGGAAGCCCGCAGCCACATCAGGCGTGGCGGTGCGCTTGTCGGCAGGAGCTGGGCAGCGAGTTGGCGCAGCAGCGCATCGGGTAGAGTCGGCGGCGCGCAGTTGAGGCGGTTCTTGAGGCGCGCGACGGTTGCCGCCAGACGGTCGCGCGATACCGGTTTGACCAGGTAATCGACAACCCCCTGATTGAAGGCTTCCACAGCGTAATGGTCGAAGGCCGTCACAAACACCAACTGTGCGCGGCCACTCATTCGTCGCGCCGCCTCAACGCCAGACAGGCCCGGCATGCGTACATCCAGGAAACAGATGTCCGGGGCGGTCTGTTCGAACAGCGCGACAGCCTCGCGACCATTGCGCGCCCGCGCCGTCACTCGCAGCACGGGCCAAGCTTCGCGCAGCATGCCTTCTAGCTCGTCGCGCAGGAGTGGCTCGTCGTCAGCGATCAGGCAGTACGGTGCGCTGTTCATTCTTTAGTCGCCTTGATCGGGATTTCGATGCGGACTTCGAGTCCATGCGGTTGCACGGGGAACATCCTAAGCCGCGCTTGCTCGCCGAAGACCGCAGCAAGACGTTCGCGCAGTGAGGATAGACCCGTGCCGCCATCGGAGCTTGCGACCGCGCCCACTCCGGTATCGCATACACGGGCGACACAGGTCGTATCGTCGATCTGCACCACGACGTTGATTTGGCCGCCTTCCTCCGATGGATCGATGCCGTGACGCACGGCATTCTCCACCGGGGTCATCAGCGTCATTGGCGGGCACAACACCTGCAGACATTCCGGCGCGGCGTGGATGTCGTAGGTCAGTCGGTCTGGCATGCGCAAGTGCATCAGTTCGAGGTAGGCTCGGATTAGCGCGAGTTCGTCGCCGAAGGTGGTCACTTGGCGATCCAGTCGTGGCACGGCCGCTCGAAGGTAGGCGATCAGGTTATCGAGGACGCGCGGTGCCTGAGGCGACGAGGACGCGACCAGCGCGCGAACATTGGCCAGCGTGTTGAACAAGAAATGCGGTTCGATCTGGGCTTGTAGCAGGCGCAGTCTTGCATCAAGCGCCTGGCGGGAGAGCTCACTGCGCTCAAGCTCAAAAGCGAGCGACTGATGCCGCGCGATCGCCTCCTTTTGTCGCACAAGGGCGGCGAGGGCGATCCATGGTGCGACCAGCAGGCTGGACGCAGCCAGCAACACGAAGCCCGCGAGTCGATCACCATGGTGCCAGAAGGGGGCTTGACCTGTCGGCGTTCCAAGATGGTAGAGAAGGAACAGGGTGCCCGGCACCACGACTGCAACGGCCGCGACTTGCATTACCCATCGTGCCAGCCATTCAGGAGGGTGTGTCGGCCATCGTTCGAAGAGGCTGAATCCGATGGTTCCGGCAAATGCCGCAGCCCCAAGTCGGGCAAACAGGACCCAGGCCTCGGACTGCCAAACGAGCAAGACCGCAAGGCCAAGTGCGGTGGCGACTGCGAACGAGAGGCTCACTCGGCGACCAAATCGGGGCCAGGACCAAGACTGAAGTGAAAGCGAATTGAGTTCAGGTTTTGCCATGGACCATGCGCAAGGTTGCGTCGACGCTTCCGACGGTGCCGACGAATCATCATCGCCTATGCCGACTGGCCGCAACGCTCCACTGCGACGCGCGACGGTCAGGGCCGACGGGCGGCGGTTGACGTTGCCTGACGAAAGATCAACTCCCGGCTGAGGGCTTTCACCCTCGCCCTGCGTCTCCGGTCGCAGCGGGCCGTCATGCATCGTCCACCCCTTGAGTTGGCGAACCGGACGTCAACTAATGATCAGGACCGCATTTGATCGGAGAGACGTCATGTACCTATGGCTGCATATCACATGCGGCGCTATCGGACTGGGCTGTGGCTGGGTTGCCGTGAGTGCAAAAAAAGGCTCAGACATTCACGCCAGGGCAGGGCAAGCCTTCGCCGCAAGTATGTCCTTGATGGCGCTCAGCGGAGCATGGCTAGCGGTGCGGGACGCGGACGTGCAGTCCATCGTCGCCGGGTTGTTCAGTTTCTATCTGGTGGTGACGGCATGGCTGGCAGTACGTCCGCCCCGCAAGTCATCAAGAGCGACGCTGCTATCCTGCGCGGCGCTGGCCAGTATGCTGGTGCTTGGCACTGGTCTAGCCGCATTCCTGTCGCTGCAGGTTGGAGATGTCGGCGAGGGCGTCTTTTTCGGGCTACTCGCAACGCTTTCGGCGCTCGCTGGTGCAGGTGACTTGCGGCTCGCACGACACGGCCCAGAAGTAGGCCGCGCACGACTGGTTCGGCACTTGTGGCGCATGCTGTTGGCGCTGCTCATCGCCAGCGCCGCGTTTTTCTTGGGCCAGGCTGACGAGTTTCCGCTGGCCCTGCGCGAACGCCCGCTGTTGCTCGCTATGCCCGTCTTCGCAGCCTTGGCGGTCATTCCTTACTGGTTGTGGCGAATGCGTCGGCGTGTCTGGGTCCGCCCAGCATGAGCACTTCTTCTGCCGCCTTCGTACATCGACTTCTGGTGACCTGCGCGCTTCTCGTGTTCGTCGCGGCTGTCCCGGCGCTGGAGATCGGCGATACCCATCTGCTCAATCCGAAGTGACCGCCACATGCACGACTTCATGAAGCATGGCAGCTCGCCACGAATGCGCTATTGGGCCTGCTGGCGACAGTCTGGACTTGGACGCCACGCCGCTTCACCGCGTCCTGTCTGTTGGGGCTCGCGATTACGGTCGGATTCGTGCTGGCTTGGTGGCTACGCGGTTTGTATGGTGGGTCCATGCAGGGCACCACATCGGCGGCGGCAGGCGTGGCTGGAATGGATCCAGCTGTACTTCTTGTGCATGCGCTCGCGTTGCTCTTTGCATGGCTGGCGGTCGCTGCAGTGAGGAGCCGTCAGGCATGAGTACGCCGAATTCACTGCGTCGCTTTTCGATGTTCCACGCCTGGTCGCGAGCGGTCAATCGACTGCTTTCGTGGGGAAACTGCCCCGCATGGTTGCTCAAGGTTTGCCGGAGCGTTGCAGCAGGCAACGACTCGCGAGCCCTGGCGGAATAGCGCGGCACGGCACATGAAGGCTGGCGCAGGCGCGGCAGCGTGGGTTCAAGCGTGAGGTCGGAGCAGGCGTAACCACGCATCATGTCGCAGGCGTGCTGCGCTCAATTCCTAACGCGTTGCGGCGGGTGAGCCATTGTGCTTCACCCGCCGCAGAAGGCGATTTGCTCAGGGCGTGGCCGGGGCTACCATCATCGCGTCCCGCTTGCTGCGGAACGCGCTGCTGGCATACCAGTTGGGCCATTGTTCGGAGTTGGCCAGCGTTTCGCCGACGCCATACAGCACGGCCAGGTCTTCGATGACGCCGGACAGATCCCAGGCCGGATCAAACTCATCCGAAGGCTTGTGATAGTCCTGCGTGGTGTAGCGTTCGGCCTGTGCCTTGCCGTAGTCGGCACCCTTTTCAATGTGGTCCAGACCCCCTTTGGCGTACAGCGCGGGTACGCCCGCCTTGGCGAAATTGAAGTGATCGCTGCGGAAGTAGTAGCCGTTCTGCACTTCGACTTCGGCAAATGCGGTGCGACCCTGCGCCGTCAGCAGCGGTGTCAGCAGGGCCTCCATTTCCGAACTGCCCTCGCCAACGCCCTCGAAAGCGCGCGTGCGGCCGAGCACCGCCATCGCC
>SSGN01000070.1 GCA_008016945.1 Flavobacteriales bacterium | reverse complement strand
GCGCAACGCCGAGCACTGAAGCACCGACATGACCGGTCTGAAGTGCGCGGTGCGGAAAAGGCCATGGCCCGGCCCGTGATCCCCGAACCACACCGACACACTGGGGCGGACCTATCACCAATTCGCACTACTGAGGTGGCAACATAGAAGCGGTCCATTCCGCTCGGTAGCGAGGAAATGAAGAAGCGAGGAAGCCACGCCCACTTTCACTTCTTCTCTTCTTCGCCACCCGATTCCGCCCGTGCTGAAACCGTTCCTATCTCACCGACCGTGTAAGGAGCAGGACGATCGACCCGGTCCTTTCCCGCATGCCTTCTCCGTCTTGATCGTTCCGTAAGTCCCGCTACGTAGCAGGTCCCTCGTATCGGCCTGCGAAAGAATAGCCGCGCATCTTCGGGCGCTACGGAATGGCCGAATGGTATTAGAGGAACAAGTCCGGCATCAATGGTCCGCCGGGCGTCACCGCGTACTGCTCGAAGTCCGAGACACCGCTTTCGCGCAGCACCTCCTCGTCGATCAGGAAGCGCCCCGTGAAGCTGTCGCTGGGCTTGTTCACGATGGTCCATGCGGCATCGGCCACGATCTCCGGTATACGACTGCGCTCCACGAGCTCCTTGCCGCCCAACAGGTTCTGCACGGCGGCGGTGGCGATGGTCGTCTTCGGCCACAGCGCATTGGCGGCGATCCTGTGCGGTTTCAATTCCGTGGCCAGGCCCAGCACGGTCATGCTCATGCCGTACTTCGCCATGGTGTAGCCCAAGTGCTTTCCGAACCACACCTTATCCATGTTCAGCGGCGGAGAGAGGGTGAGGATGTGGGCGTTGAACCCGTCCTTGAGCAATGGGATCGCGTACTTCGACACCATGTAGGTGCCACGCACGTTGATGGAGTTCATCAGGTCCCAGCGCTTCATTTCCATCTTCTCGGTGCTGGCGAGGTTGATGGCACTCGCATTGTTCACCAGTACATCGAGATGCCCGAAACGGGCCTTCACCTGCTGGAACATGGCCACCACCTGCTCCTCGAAACGGATATCCACCTTCACCGCCAGCGCCTTCGCGCCCAGGGCCTCCACCTCGGCCACCACGGAATGGATGGTGCCCGGAATGCGGGGATCCTCCTCGGTGGATTTGGAGGCGATCACGATATCGTAACCGTGGCTGGCCAGTTTGAGGGCGATGGAGCGGCCGATACCTCGGCTACCACCGGTGATGAGCGCTACGCGGGACATGTTCTCTTCGGTTCAGTGTTTCACAGCAGGTGCATACTCCTTCTTATCGATCACCATCTTGGCGATGATCTCGGCGAGGATCTCCGACGTGCCGCCGCCGATGGGGCCCAAACGGCTGTCGCGGAACATGCGTGCCAGCGGATACTCCTCCATGTAGCCGTAACCACCGAGGAACTGCAGGCATTGGCTCACGACCTCGTCGCACATGGCGGTGGCAAGCATCTTGGCCATGCTGGCCTCCTTCACGGGATACTCCCCGTCCACCAGCTGCTGGCAGATGGTGTAGTTGAAGCGTTTGTGCATCTCCACCTTGGCGGCGATGTGCGCGGCGCGGTGACGTAACACTTGGAAGTCGCTAATGGCCTTACCGAAAGCATGGCGCTCGTGCATGTAATTGAGGCTGTATTCCAAGGCGAACTCCGCACATGCGTGGGCATTCACGGCCATGATCAGCCTTTCCAACGCGAAATGCTGCATGATGTAGCCGAAGCCCTTGTTCTCCTCGCCCATCAAGTTGGCGGCCGGGATACGCACGTTCTCGAAGGCGATCTCGGCGGTATCGGACCCGCGCCAGCCCAATTTATCCAGCTTGGTGGCGCTGATGCCCGGCGTATCGCGGTCCACCACGAAGATGGAGATGCCCCGGCTGCCCAGCGTGGGTTCGGTCTTGGCGCACACCACTAGGTAATCGCTGTACACGCCGTTGGTGATGAAGGTCTTGGAACCGTTGATCACGTAGTGGTCGCCATCCTTCACGGCTTTGGTGCGCATGCCGGCCACATCGCTTCCTGCGAACGGTTCGGTGATGCACAGGCAGCCGATCTTGTCGCCGCTGATGCTGGGTGCGAGGTATTCGTGCTTGATGCGCTCATCGCCCTCGGCCAGCAGGTGCTGCATGGCCAGGTAGGTGTGCGCCCACATGGCGGCGGCGAAACCACCGGAGTTGATGCGCTGCATCTCCTCCAGGTAGATCACGGTGTACTTGTGGTCCAGCCCCAGGCCGCCATAGGCTTCGGGATACACCAGGCCGAACACCCCATGGTCGGCCATCTTCTTCCAAATGGCACGGTCGATCCGGCCGGTACGTTCGATCTCCTCCACATGCGGCACCACTTCCTTGGCCAGAAAGGCCCGGAAACCGGCGCGGAACTGATGATGCTCCTCCTTGAAGAATGCGTTGGTCATTGCGGTCGTCTTACGTGCGGCCATGGGGTTGGTTACCCGCGCTGGGCCACCCGGCCTGGCCACGGCCCGAACATACTACACCACCGACCAACTATCCACGATCCATCGCCGATCTCGTGGCCATATAGCTGGTTCCACTGTGGAAAACTGATCCCGGCCCCACCCCTTCCAGCCAGGTAAATTCGTGGCCCGCATCATGTCCTTCTCCCACCTCCACGTCCACACCCAGTTCTCGCTCCTCGACGGGGCCGCCAGCATCCCTTCGCTCTACAAGAAAGCCGTGAAGGACGGCCAGCCCGCGCTGGCCATCACCGACCACGGCAACATGTTCGGCGCCTTCAAGTTCGTGGCCGAAGCGGGCAAGCACAAGAACGACGACGGCTCGCTGAAGGTGAAGCCCATCGTGGGCTGCGAGTTCTACGTGGTGGCCGACCGGCACAAGAAGCAGTTCACCCGCGAAGAGAAGGACAAGCGGTTCCACCAGCTGATGCTGGCCAAGAACGCCGAAGGCTACCGCAACCTGAGCAAACTGTGCAGCCTCGGCTACATCGACGGGTTCTACAGCAAATACCCGCGGATCGACAAGGAGCTGATCGTACAGTACCACGAGGGCCTGATCGCCACCACCTGCTGCCTGGGCGCCAGCGTGCCACAGGCCATACTGCGTGGCGACCTGGACAAGGCCGAAGCCGAGTTCAAGTGGTGGCTGGACCTCTTCGGCGAGGACTACTTCGTGGAACTGCAACGCCATGGCATACCCGAACAGGAACAGGTGAACGCCGTGCTGGTGCAGTGGGCGCGGAAGTACAATGTGCCCATCATCGCCAGCAACGACAGCCACTACACCGATCAGGAGGACAGCAACGCGCACGACATCCTGCTGTGTGTGAACACCGGGGAGAAGCAGAGCACCCCCATTGCCACCGACGAGGACGCCAGCACCAAGGGCAAGCGCTTCGGATTCCCCAACGACCAGTTCTTCTTCAAGACGCAGGCGCAGATGGCCGAGACCTTCCGCGACCTGCCCGAGGCCCTGGACAACACGGGCCTGATCGTGGACAAGGTGGATACCCTTAAGCTGAAGAAGGACATCCTCCTGCCCAACTACCAACTGCCCGAAGGCTTCGCCGACCAGGACGAATACCTGAAGCATCTGACGTACGAGGGTGCGATCCGGCGGTGGCTCACCCCCGCGATCGCCGATCAAGGCGCCCGCACCGCCAACCTTCAGGGTCGGCCCGATACGGGCCTTGTGGGCGGCATCGACTCCCTCGACCCCAAGATCAAGGAGCGGCTGGATTTCGAGCTCTTCGTGATCCGCACCATGGGCTTCGCGGGGTACTTCCTCATCGTGCAGGACTTCATCAACGCGGGCCGCAACATGGGCGTGTTGATCGGTCCGGGCCGTGGCAGCGCGGCGGGCAGCGCGGTGGCGTATTGCATCGGCATCACCAACATCGACCCCATCAAGTACGACCTGCTCTTCGAACGGTTCCTGAACCCCGACCGCAAGAGCATGCCCGATATCGATACCGACTTCGACGATGAAGGGCGGCAGCGGGTGATCGACTACGTGGTGGACAAATACGGCCGCAACCAGGTGGCGCAGATCGTCACCTACGGCAGCATGGCCGCCAAGAGCAGCATCCGCGACGTGAGCCGCGTGATGGACCTGCCACTGCCCGAGGCCGACCGCCTGGCCAAGCTCGTACCCGAACGCCCCGGTATAGACCTGGGCCGCCTGCTGCGCGCACCCATGGACGGCGAAGGCAGCCTGAAGGCGAAGGAGAACCTCGGCAGCGACGAGCTGGCCTTGGTGAAACAGCTGCGCGACGTGCTGGACAGCGGTGAGCTGACCAGCGACGTGCTGAACGCCGCCGAGAAGCTGGAAGGTTCCGTGCGCGGCACCGGGGTACACGCGGCGGGGATCATCATCGCGCCCAGCGACCTCACCGAGATCATCCCCGTTTGCACATCGAAGGAAAGCACCCTGCTCCTTACGCAGTACGACGGCAAGGTGATCGAAGATGCGGGCGTGATCAAGATGGACTTCCTGGGGCTGAAGACGCTCACCATCATCCGCGATGCGCTGCGCATGATCAAGGCCAACCACGGGGTGGACATCGCCATCGACGACATCCCGCTGGACGACCCCAAGACCTTCGCCTTGTACCAGCGCGCCGAGACGAACGGCACCTTCCAGTTCGAAAGTGCGGGAATGCAGAAGTACTTGCGCGAGCTGAAGGCCGACCAATTCGGCGACCTCATCGCCATGAACGCCCTGTACCGCCCGGGGCCGCTGGAATACATCCCCACTTTCATCAAACGGAAGCACGGTCTGGAGCGGATCGTGTACGACCTCCCCGAGATGGAGGACCTGCTGAAGGAGACCTACGGGGTGACGGTGTACCAGGAGCAGGTGATGTTGCTTAGCCAGAAGCTCGCTGGATTCACCAAGGGCGACGCGCACGTGCTGCGCAAGGCGATGGGCAAGAAGGACCGCGCCACGCTGGACAAGATGAAGGGCAAGTTCCTGGAAGGGACCGCCGAGCGGGGCTTCGATGCCAAAGTGTGTGAGAAGATCTGGACAGACTGGGAAGCCTTCGCGCAGTATGCCTTCAATAAGTCGCACTCCACTTGCTACGCTTTCGTGGCGTACCAGACCGCTTGGCTGAAGGCCAACTATCCCAGCGAGTACATGGCCAGTGTGCTCACGCACTCACAGGGCAGCATCGACAAGATCACCTTCTTCATGGAGGAATGTCGGCGCATGGGCATTCCAGTCCTCGGTCCGGACGTTAATGAGAGCCAATTGCAATTCAGCGTGACCCCGAACAGGCAGGACCCGTCCCGCCCCGGCGGGATCCGCTTCGGTCTCGGCGCGGTGAAGGGTGTAGGCGAAGCAGCGGTTGAGGCTATCGGCACCGAGCGCCAGGCCAATGGCCCCTACAAGGACATCTATGACCTGATGCGGCGGGTGAACCTGCGGGCCGCCAATCGCAAGGCGTTGGAAAGCCTGGCCTACGCAGGGGCCTTCGATGGTTTCCCCAAGAGCCATAGGGCACACTTCTTCCACAGCGCGGGCGAAGGCAAGCCCACCTTCCTGGAAACGTTGGTGCGTTATGGGCAGCAAAGCCAGGACGGGGCGGACAGCGCACAGGTGAACATGTTCGGGGAGTCGGATGATGCCGCGGGCATCCCTGAACCCACCCTTCCGGCCATCGATCCGTGGAGCGCGTTGGAACAACTTCATTACGAGAAGGAGGTCATCGGCTTCTACCTGAGCGGTCACCCCTTGGACGACCACCGCTTGGAGATCAAGTACTTGTGCAACACCACCTTGCCCGACCTGAAGGAACTGGACAAGTTGGCGGGCCGCGACCTCACGTTCGCAGGGATCGTCACCAAGGCCGAACACCGCATCGCCAAGAGCGGCAAACCCTTCGGAAGTCTCTCGTTGGAGGATCACAGTGGCACCCACGAATTCATGTTCTTCAGCGAGGACTACATGAAG
>SSGN01000122.1 GCA_008016945.1 Flavobacteriales bacterium | reverse complement strand
TGGCAATCCATGCAGGTGACGCCCTGCTGGAACATCCGGCTCTGCAGGAAGGAGCCCCAGATATAGACCTCGTCGTTCTGCTGGCCGTCGGCATGGTAGTTCGGCGGGCTCAGCAGCGCCAGGCGGTGGGTGTCCGCAAGCGGCGCGCCGGGTTGATCCCGCTTGGCCAATGTACCGCGGCGGGCATGGCACGCCGCACAGGTGTTGTTGACCGACGGTTCCGCCTGGCGATCCCGGCGGGCGATCCGGGCACCGGCCTCGGGGAAGCGCCAGGCGTCGCGCCAGAGGCTGGTCGTTGTATGCAGAAAGCCTTTGTCATCACCGGCCGGGTACGGGCGCGTTGCCGTTTTCGCCCAGCCGACGTGGCGGGACCCCGGGCCGTGACAGGCTTCGCAGGAGACATTGAGTTCCTGCCAGGTGGTACGGTAAGTGTTGCTCGCCGCGTCGTAGCCTTTGCTCAGGCCAGTCGAGTGGCACTCGGCGCACTGCAGGTTCCAGTTCTGGTAGATCCCGGTCCAGTGCAAGGCATCCTTGTGGTCGATCCGGTCTTTCGGAAAGATGTGGAACCAGCGTTGCCCGCCCGCAGACTTCGGCCGACTGTCCCAGGCAATCGAAAGCGCCTGCAGGCGCCCGCCGGGGAATTCGATCAGATATTGCTGCAGCGGCGTGACGCCGAAGACGTACTTGATCGGGAAATCGGCCAATTTTCCGTCGGGGCCGTCAGTATTCACGAAGAAGGTCTCGCCGCGCTTGAAGAAGCGCGAGACTACGCCGGCATGGCGAAAGGTCGCGCCGCCAAAGTTACCGAGCACGGTCGAGGTGTCGGCCGCTTGCATGGCCAGGTCGTGGTGCGATCCACGCCAGGCGTCGGCCTCCTTGGAGTGGCATTCCGCACATACCTGTCTGCCGACATAATCAGACTTGCTTGCTGCCGTCATCGCCGGCAATGCTGACTTGCTCTCGGCGAGTGCGCCCTGCCCCCATCCCGACGACGCCACCAACATGGCGACGAGGATCGGGAATGGAGCAAGTTTTGACAGTAGTTTTCGCATGGCCTGCGCGATGATCATTTCCAGTCTCTTTCCCGCGAGCACGATGGGAAAGGGCGGTCTGAATCATTCATTTCGGGCATGACGCTCCTATTTTTCGCTGAGGCGGCGCGAGCCTTCGATCAGCGGATGCCATCCGAATACCAGAGAAACCATGAAGCCATCCATGCGCAGGTCGTCCGGCGCGCTGTCCCTGACCGTCGATTTGTAGCCCACCGTCAGGTTCATGTTCTCGTTGAGGCTGTAGCCGAGCGTCAGGCCGAATCCGAGGTTGTTGAGTTTCTTGCCGGAAACGCCGTTGATGCTGGCCTGCCCGCCTGTGTACCACGAGGCGTCGATTGCGCCCCATAGACGGTCCGTGAAATCGCGCGTCAGATGGGCATCCAGCTGATACATCTTTTTGGTTTTCATTTTCTGGCCAAGATAGTCATCGTTGTCACCGAAAGCCCAGACGGCGGGCAATAGTTCCAACGTCGTACGACGGCCCGGAACCCATTGGCCCAGCTGCATGATCATCGGCATGCCGACACGGCCATACCAGCGGTTCTGGCCGAGGTTCAGGGCTTGCGTGTTGTCGTACTCGCCAATCGGCAGCGCCAGGTCAGCGAGAAAATCTACGGAAAAGCCCGGCTCGTAGCGGATGGCATCGGGGATGTTTTTCTGAGCTTTCGGACCAATGAGGTTGACGTTGAATTCGAGCATCGGATCACCGAAGCCCTTGGCTGACTGTTTGGTGGTTCTGCCATTCGCCGTTACGTCGCCCGAAACACGCCCCATCGGCATGATTACCGCCGCCATGGCAGAACGATCGAACATGGAAAACGTATGCGCATATCCCGCCATCGCCACCGTGGCATCAAAATCGGCGCCGCCTGTGACCCGATGCGAGGGATCGAACGGGTTGGTGTTGCCACTGATCGAATTGACGATCAGGGGAACGGCATTTCCATCGGAAAGGGTTTTCCAGTAGAACCGCCCCGGAACCTGCGCCTGCGCCTGGGTTGAGAGCAATGCGCCAAGCGTCAACGTTGTGACGGCAACGGTTCGCAGCCATGAGCATTGCGCCTTCAGGTTCATTTGAATTTTCATGAGATATTCTCCTCGTTGATAGTTGAATCAGAATTTCGGGCCGGAAGCTTCGCTTACTGCTTGGGGTCGGCCACCATGTCGCCTGGCGGCACGAACTGGCGTTTGTAGATCAGCGGCGGGTAACCGGGGTCGTCCGGGGTACGCGGTGGCAGTGCATCCTCCAGCGTTTCGAATACCGAGCGGTCAGGCAGGATCACGTTGTTGTCACGCGCATAGGCATCCCAGAGCGCAACCATTGACTTCAATTTTTCTGGCTGGGCGGCAGCGAGGTCGGTTCGCTCGGCCGGATCCTTGGCCAGGTTGAACAGTTCCCAGGCGCCCTTGCCGAACGACTTGTGCTGCCAGCGGAGTGTCCACTCGCCCTGCCGTATTGCGCGGTTGCCGAAGATTTCCCAACCGAGATAGTCTTTCTCGGATCGCGGCGACTCGGCTTTTCCGGCCAGCACCGGCGCCCAGGATTTGCCGATCAGTGCCGGCAAATTGCGCCCGGCCTGCTGCTTCGGGTAGCTGGCGCCGGCAACATCGAGCAGTGTCGGCATGATGTCGGCCACATGCATGAGGCCATGGTTGATGCTGGACTTGGGCCGCTGCACTGCCGGGCCGCTGACGATGAGGGAATTCCGGATGCCCCCTTCGGCAACCCAGCCCTTGTACTGGCTGAACGGCGTCATCGATACTTGCGCCCACATCGGGCCATAGGCCGCGTAGGAACCGGGATCGCCCCAGGCATTGGGATGCGTCTGCGACCAATTTATTGACGCGAACAGAAAGTCGCGTGAGCCGGGGGTGCCGGCGATGGTCTTGAACAGGTCGGTTCCTTCGGCGCCGTTGTCGCCGAACACGATGAAGATGGTGTTCTCGTATTCGCCGATCTTCTTCAGGTGCTCGATGAGCCGGCCGGTGTGGAAGTCGAGGTTTTCCACCAGGCCGGCATAAAGCTCCATTTTCTTGCCGAGTATGGCCCGCGAAGCAGGCGCAAGCGCGATCGGGTCAGGCAGGAACCACAGGCGTTCGGCAAGCTGCGTGTCGGCCGGCATGATGCCGAGTTCGATCTGCCGCTTCAGTCGTTCCTGCCGCACGGCGTCCCAGCCCTTGTCGTATTCACCGACATGCCGGTTGCGCCAATCCTTGGGCAGGTGGTAGGGATCATGCGGTGCCTGATGGGCGACGTAGGCAAAGAACGGCTTGCCGTCATCGCGATTGGCGTCGATGAAATTGATCAGCTTGTCGGTATAGGTCTTGGTTGCGTAGTAGTCGTCAGGCAGGTGTGTCAGGTAGCGGCCGTCTTCGGTGAACGTCAACTTCGGCGAGGCCCCGGTGAGGTTCGTCATGTCCCAGTAGCTGCCAGCACCGTCGAGCAAGGTGAAATCCCGCTCGAAGCCGCGAGCAGCGGGAATCTGGTCGGGAGTCTTGCCCAAGTGCCACTTGCCGACCATGTAGGTGTGATAGCCGGAATCCTTAAGCAATTGCGGCAGGGTCGCTACCCGATTGTTCAGGTAGCCCTCGTAGCCGGGAACGCCGCGCTGGTTGGGCGCGGTCCACTCGTCCATGTTGCCGAGGCCGTTCACGTGCGTATCGACGCCGCTGAGCAGCATCGACCGTGTCGGGGAACAACTGGCGTGGGTATAGAAATTGGTGAAGCGGACACCATCCTGCGCCAGCGAGTCGATGTTGGGTGTCTGGATCTCGCTGCCGAATGCGCCGATGTCGGCATACCCCAGGTCATCACCGAGGATGACGATGATGTTCGGCTTCTTCGCTGGCGCTTGCGCTGGCGTTTGCGCGTGTACCGGTGCAGTCGCTGCGAGCAGCGATGCGACGACGCCAGCGATGATCGCCAAGGGAGAGAGTTTCATAGAGGTTTCTCCTGTATTGCTGGTGGCTTGAATTGTGATTTGTGAATTTTCATCATCGGCATTGCCTTGTCCGCAGACTGGTCAGAACTCGATCCTGATGCCACGGGCCTTGGCAACCCTGTAAATCGCATCGAAAACTGCGGGAGAATCCCAGCTGGCATCGGCCGGGTCGCCACGGAATTCGCGGTAGGCCCGCTCGACGTTGGCGTACAGGCGCGCCGGGCCGCGCCATTCGGCATACGGCCCGAGGTCTATCCGCTTCGCGGCCTCCAATGCGGACAATCCGAGGTCGAAACAGCGCCGGGATTCCTCGCGCATGTATTCGAGATAGGCCTGCATCTCCATGGCCCCTTCGATTCCGCAGACCGGCCCGTGCCCAGGCACGATGACCTCGGGGTCGAGATCGATGATCACGTCGAGGGTCCGGATCCACTTCTCGTAGGTGCCGTTCCAGCCCATCGGCGAGCACTGCCGGAAGATGACGTCGCCAACGAAGGCCACCCGTTCCCTGGGCACATGGACGATCGTGTCGCCAACCTGATGACAGGGCCCCACATAGATCAGGTGCACTTCCGTGCCATCCAGATCCAGCACGTGTCGCTCATCGAACAGGGTGGTCGGCAGCGTCAGTTCGATGCCGCTGAAGTCGTAGTCCGCCTGCAACTGCCTGGCGATGGCCAGAGCACCGGGATGGATGACCCCGAGCATCCACCGCGAAAGCAGGTTTTCAGCAGCACTCTGCAGCTTCTGCGTCTCCCTGGGATCCGCGACACGCTTCATGCGCTCCGGCACCGTCCGGTGCGCGATGATCTCTGCCCCCTTGAACAGTTGGTTGCCCCAGACATGGTCGCCGTCTTCGTGCGTGTTGATCACCCGCTTCGGCATGCCGGGCCAGACCTTGCCAAACAACTCGATCATTCGACGGGCATGGGGAAGATCGGACTGCGTGTCGATCACCACGCCGCCGCCGAGATTGATCAGGCCCGAATTGGCATCGCAGACGAGATTCTTCTCGTTCAGGACGGCAAAGCAGTTGTCGCTGACTTGCTGCAATTTCATCGGGAGGACCCAGTCGGTGGAATCGTGCGTGTAACTATCTGTTTAAACAGAATTTTCTGGCCCATGCCGAAGCACTTACTGCCAGCATGAAACCGCTGTAACTTTGGCCTAGCCTCTGGTAGGCTCACCCCTCGTTGAGCAAGCTACCGGCACCAAAGAACGGACGCAGTCTCCCGTTGTCTGGCAGGAGCGTCTATCGGAATTCCGCAAAACATGGAAACAGGGAAAAATAGTGGCAGCGCAACCGGGCCGGCAGTCTCGGTTGAAAACATCTGCGATGCGGCGACGGCGGGTTCTGGGATAACGCTGATCAATCAGGATGTCGTGAAGCTCCAGCCGAACGAGTTCCGCGCACGCCGAATCGTTGTGCATCTCGATTCCGCTCATGCCATTTTCCATTCGACGAATTCACGCTTGCGCGCCCGCACGACGGTGATGGATGGGTTTCTGGCGTTTGTTGCTTTTGGTCCCGGGGCCAAGGGTACGATAAATGGCTTGCCGGTTCGCCGAGGCATGCTGCTTGCGGCAGACTCGACATCGGAAGCCTGCCTCGTTGTCGATCATGATGACTGGGAGAGCATGACCTTCCTGCTGCCGCCGCAGGTGGTCAGCGAGCATCTCGCTGCACGCCAACGTGAGACCGGGTTCTGTTTTCCACGTGGCGTGGAGTTCCTGCAGGCCGATCCAGAGAAAGTTGATCAGCTTTTTGACTGGGGAAAGCGCCTGACGATTACCGCCGCACGCCAGCCCGAGATTTTCAACGAGCACAAGATCAGCCAGAAAGCTTCCCAGGTGGAAATGCTGGAAGTGCTTTTTTCAGCAATCGACGTTGCTGAAAAAAGCGAGCCCAGTCGCAGCGAAAGAACACGCCAGGCCTACGGCGAGATGGTGAAACGTGCTGAGGAATTTGCCCTGGAGAATGCAGGCGACCAGCTCTATGTCAGCGATCTGTGCAAGATTGCCGAGGTCAGCGAGCGCACGCTGGAATACGCATTCAGGGAAATTCTTGGCTTTGCGCCGATGACCTACCTGATCCGGCTGCGACTGCATCGTGTACGCCAGTCGCTGCTGGAGGCAACGCAGGGAACGACAACGGTATCCATCGAGGCGCTACGGTGGGGATTCTGGCATTTTGGCGAGTTTTCACACCTCTACAAAGACTGTTTCGGCGAACTGCCGTCGCATACGCTACGACGCAAGCCGGAAGTAGTTAAAAACCTGCATTAACGGACACGAACGTTGATTTTCGCATCGAGCAGGTGCGCTGAATAAGCATCGGTTTCCTTCTGCGCGAACGACGCACTCGAAGCGTTTTGGTCATTCATATCGCTGCCTTGCCAGACCTTATCTCGAACTGCGTCTGAAATACGGCCGATACCTGTCGAGCATTCTGAAAGCCTGACGCACCCTGCTTGGCCAACCTCCGGCACGTGGCCGTTGCCAACAAGAGAAATGGCTGACCGATTCGATCACCCAGGCTGAGATCCCGGGTTGAAGAGAGCTCGGCACACCGATCAAGACTTCCGCTGAACGGACAACATCACACCCTCGCCCGCGCGGCGTGCAACTTCCGGTAGCTGTCGATCAGCCGCCGGTGCCGGTCGAGACCCTCCAGCTGCATGTTCGTTGGCGTCAGACCGGGGAAGCGCACGCTGCCGTCTACCGAACCCAGCACCGCGTCCATGCGCGGGTTGCCGTACATCCGCCGGAAATTGGCTTCGTAATCCGCGAGTTCCAGCTCGTCGTCGAGCAGCACTTCCAGCACCACATTCATCGCCTGATAGAACAATCCGCGCTCGGCTGTGTTCTCGTTGTACTGCAGGAAGGCACCGACCAGATCGTGGGCCGCTTCGAACTGCTTCAGCGCCAGGTTGATCAGCAACTTCAGCTCGAGCACCGTGAGCTGCCCCCAGGCCGTGTTTTCGTCGAACTCGATGCCGATCAAGGTGCGGATGTCGGTGTAATCGTCCAGCTCGCCGTCGTCGAGGCGCTCTAGTAGTGCCTGCAGTGCGCGATCGTCGAGGCGGTGCAGGTTCAGGATGTCCTCGCGGAAGGCCAGCGCCTTGTTGGTGTTGTCCCAGATCAGATCCTCGAACGGATAAACCTCGGAGTAGCCCGGCACCAGGATGCGGCAAGCCGTGGCGCCGAGCTGGTCATACACCGCCACATACGCTTCCTTGCCCATGGCTTCGAGGATGCCGAACAGGGTCGCGGCTTCGTCGGCGTTGGAGTTTTCGCCCTGGCCGGAGAAATCCCACTCGACGAACTCGTAATCCGCCCTGGCCGAGAAGAATCGCCACGACACCACGCCACTGGAGTCGATGAAGTGCTCGACGAAGTTGTTCGGCTCGGTGACGGCATTGCTCTCGAAGGTGGGCTGCGGCAGGTCGTTCAGTCCTTCGAAGCTGCGCCCCTGCAGCAACTCGGTCAGGCTGCGCTCCAGCGCCACCTCCAGGCTCGGGTGCGCGCCGAAGGACGCGAACACGCCGCCGGTCCGCGGGTTCATCAGCGTCACGCACATCACCGGAAACTCGCCGCCGAGAGAGGCATCCTTGACCAGCACCGGGAAGCCCTGTTTTTCCAGTTCCGCGATACCGGCGACGATGCCCGGGTATTTGGCCAGCACCTCGGGCGGCACATCGGGCAGCGCGATTTCGCCCTCCAGGATCGCGCTTGACCGCCCGTTCGAAAATTTCCGACAGGCATTGCACCTGCGCTTCGACCAGCGTATTGCCGGCGCTCATGCCATTGCTGAGGAAGAGGTTGTCGATCAGGTTG
>SSGN01000200.1 GCA_008016945.1 Flavobacteriales bacterium | reverse complement strand
TGTCCTCTTTGCCGATTCCGTGTGTGAGACCTTCACCATTGTTGAGCATGGGTGGAGCGACCAGACCAACACACCCTGGCAAGGAGGGCCGTACACCATGTACACGCACACCGCTCCGAACGGCCTCATCCACCTCTGGGATGGGAGTGCGTTCGACACCTTGTTCCACTTCGGCGCCGTTCCCGGGGACCGTTGGCAGTTCCCGACCTCGTGGCTTGATGGTGGCACCACTATGATCGTGACGGACACCGGTCACGCGATGGTCTCGAACACCGCGCTCCGCTACCTCGTCGTGGAGGCCACGTTCGAGGACATCATCTTCCTGACCGACACGATCTTCGAGCGCATTGGACCGTTAGAACTGTACCTGGACATTTCATCGTCGACCTACTTCCTGATCGACGGCGGTCGTGGTCGGCTGCGCTGCTATTCGGATGCGGACTTGGAAATCCATCGCGTGGAGGGACCATGCGAGATCGGGCTGAGTGCGGATGTCCTGGACGGCTCACCGAGCATCTCGATCGGGCCGAACCCGGCAAGTGATCAGGTGAACGTGTTCGGGATCACCATCCCCACTTCCGCCTCGCTCATGGACCTCACTGGTCGTTCGGTCCGGAACTGGAAGCTCAGTCCCGGCCAAAGCCCGCTCAACACCGCAGGCATACCATCCGGCAGCTATGTTCTTCGCCTCTGGCATGCCGGGGTCGACCTGCCTTTGATCATCGCACCATGAAAAGGAAGATAGCCCCTTGGGTGATCAATGGCTTGGGCTGGGGGACAGCCATGTTCGTCTTCAATGCGTTGATCATGCCCTGGGTGCGCGATGAGCCGATCCTCCTTCGGCACTTCCTGATCGGTGTGCCGATCTGGGTGATCGGTGGTCTGGGCTTCGGTTGGACCAACCAATGGATACAGCAACGGATCGCGGCGAAGGATCAGCAAAAGAAGGCGATGCGGGAATGAGGGAACAGCCTACGTGGCGCCGGTTACCTTTGGCACTTCCATCAACCAACGCCAAGGCTTCGGCGAAACCATGCGCCTCGACCCACCACAGACCGCCGCCCAGCTCGCTGAGCTGCTGGGGGCCACCGCCAAGGGCAACACCCAACGCCTTGTCACCGGGCTCAACGAGATCAACCGTGTGGAGGAGGGCGACCTCGTCTTCGTGGACCACGAGAAGTATTACGACAAGGCGCTGAACAGTGCGGCCACCACCATCCTCATCAACAAGGAGGTGGAGCCACCGGTGGGCAAGGCCATCATCATCTGCCCGGACCCGTGCGCGGAGTACAACAAGCTCGTGCGCCGCATCATGCCCCGGCAGGCGTGGGGCAGCCAGGATCCTGTCGTGGGCGAAGGCACGGAGATCCACCCGAGCGTGGTGATCGGCGCCAACGTGCGCATCGGTGCCGATTGCCTGATCATGCCCGGTGTGGTCATCTACGAGAACACCACGATCGGCGATCGTGTCACCATCCACGCCAACACCGTGATCGGCGGCGATCCGTTCTATTACAAGAAGCGCCCCAGCGGCTACGACAAGATGGCCCCCGGTGGTAGCGTGGTGATCGAGGATGATGTGGAGATCGGCTCGCTGTGTACCATCGACCGCGGCATCAGCACCGACACGCGCATCGGCGCAGGCACCAAGATCGACAACCATGTGCAGGTGGGGCACGACACGCTGATCGGGCAGCACTGCCTCATCGCGTCGCACGTGGGCATCAGCGGCGCCGTGGTGATCGAAGATCATGTGACCTTGTGGGGGCAGGTGGGTGTGCCCAGCAAACTCCGCATCGGCAAAGGCGCCACGGTGTTGGGCCAGAGCGGCCTGATCAACTCGTTGGAAGGCGGGCGCACCTACTTCGGCAGCCCAGCGGGGGAATGGAAGCTGAAGATGCGCGAGGTGGCCTTGATCGGAAAACTGCCGGAACTCTTCAAGCGGCTGAAAGACTGACCCATGGCCCGACTGGAGCGCATCATCGAGCGGTTGGAGCTGAAGGAATTCCAGCTAAAAGCCTTGTTGGATGTGACCAAGGCCATCAACAACACCGAGGACCGCGATGCGCTGCTGAAGCTTTACGAACGCATCATCCGCGAAGACCTCGGCATCACGCGTCTGATGCTCTTCGAGCGCACCGAGCGTTGGGAGCGCATCATCGCCTTCGGCAACAATGTGGATGCCGTGGGCATGGACATCGAGAAAGCCTTCGGCACCTTCTCGGAGATCCAGGTGATCGGCTCGGAGAGCACCGGCAGCTTCGGCGCCTTCGATGTAGCCGTTCCCGTGTACCACCGCGGGCGGCCGCTGGCCTTCCTGCTCATCGGCGACATCGACGAGGAGGAGCAGCGCATGAGTCCCACGGTGAAGCACCTCAACTTCATCCAGACCCTCACCAACCTGATCGTGGTGGCGTTGGAGAACCAGCGGATGGCCGCACAGGAGCTGGCCCAGGCCCGTGCCCGACGCGAACTGGAGCTGGCTGCGGAGATGCAGGGCATGTTGATCCCCACCGACCTGCCCAGCAACGAGCGCATCGATGCCGCCGGGTGGTACCAGCCCCACAGCGAAGTGGGCGGCGACTACTACGACCTGATCGCGTTGCCCACCGGGCAGTACGTGGCCTGCGTGGCGGACGTGAGCGGCAAGGGGATCGCCGCAGCGCTGCTGATGAGCAACTTCCAAGCGAACCTGCGTGCCAGCATACCCCATGCCACGGACCTGGTGCAGCTGGTACACGACCTCAATGCCAAGGTGCATGCCAGTGCCCGTGGTGAGCGCTTCATCACCCTCTTCATCGGGGTGATCGATCTTGCCGCGCGCAAGATGCGCTACGTGAACAGCGGCCATAACGACCCGTTGTTGCACCACGCGAAAGGGGTGACCCCGCTGCGCGATGGCAGCATCGCCTTGGGCATGATGCCCAAGCTGCCGTTCCTGAAGAGCGGCGAGGTGGACCTACCGCCCGAGAGCACCCTGCTGTGCTACACCGATGGCTTGGTGGAGCAGGAAGATGCATCCGGCACCGCCTTCGAAACCGCTCCGATCAACGGTATCCTCAGTGCAGGTGCGCGCGCCACGGCGAAAGCCATCAACGAAGCGGTGATCAACGCGTTCGAGGCGCACCGCGGTGGTCTCCCCTACTTGGACGATATCGCCTTGCTGACCTGCCGCTTCGCCTAACGCGAGTCCTCCGCCCCTACGTGCCCAACCCATGTTGGCTTGGGGTAGCGGATGTCCAAGAGCACGATCAACATGGTGAAGGACCAGAACGGCACGGCGGCCTTATCCAGGTCGAGGAAGTTGTTGAGGGCGCCATGCAGGTAGTAGGTCACCAGGCCCAATAGGGCGGCCACCAACATTCGGCGGGAAGGCCCTTCGGGCATGCGCGCATAGAGCGCCAGGGCCCTATGGATGGTAAGGCCCACGAGGAGCAACATCAGCAACATTCCGGGCACACCTTGTTCTGAGAGCGGCCCCAGGTACTCGCTATGTGCATTGCCGCCGGCACCGAAGTTGGTGCTGATGATGGTGCGGTCTTCGGCGGCCTGGAACGGTGCATATTGGAACATGTAGGTGCCCGGCCCCCAGCCGAACACCGGCTTCTCCTTCCACATGCGCAAGGCCGAGTTCCATCGATTGATCCGCTCCAGATTGGAAGCATCGCTCGAGATGTTCGAGATGGACTTCACGTGTTTGCCCAGGTCGTCGCTGCTCTCATCGCGGTTGCGTTCCATGGCGATGGTGATCTGCTCCTTCTCCACCATGTAGACGGCACCCGCACCCAGGGCGAGCACCGCCAACACCCAATAGGGGATGCGGAAGCGCATCACCAGGAAGACCCCGAAAGCACCGATCAGGCTGAGCCAGGCCGCACGGGTGTAGGAGAAGATCAAGCCGATGGTGAGGAGGACGAGGACCAGGAAGGCGACCACCCTTCCCGAGCGGGAGTATCCGGGAAAGGTGACGGCCGAAAGGCTGAACGGCAAGAGGAAGGCGAGGATGGCACCATAGCTCGTATGGTCCTTGAAGAAGGGCGTCATCACCCAATGGGCCGGATCGTGTTCGAAGCTGTACTGGGCATGATGCACCAAGGTGTAGACCACCACGATGACGAGGCCACTGATGTAGGCCCAGAGGAAACGATGCACGTTGCGAGGGTCCTCGAACAAGCGCGACACCATGAAGTACATGGAGACCACGAACCAAGTACGGGCGAGCACATACTTCACGGACACCATGGGCATGGAGCTGGGCAGGATGCACAAGGCCATCCAAGCCAGTTGGGCCAGGACCACCAAGGTGATCGGATGCCGCCACACGCGCCGGTCCACCACATTGCGCTCCAGGCCGAGCTTCAGCAGGAACAGGCCGGTGAGGGCCACCATGATGGGTTCGGTGGGCAACGAGATCCCGATGCCGCCGAGGTCGAGTTGCTCGAGGTTGATGGAAAGCGGTGTGGCGAAGGCGATGAAGAGGAGCAGCTTATCCACGGCGGCCACCAGCGCCCAGGCGAAGACCAGCGCCACCGGGAGGAGGTTCAGCCAGTAGATGCGATCGGCCATCAACAGCATGTTGGCCAGAACGAAGGTGCCGCAGATGATCGGCACCAACCAATTCCGCTTCAGGACCTCCTGCATCGGATCAACGTTCTTCCTGCCAGAGCAGTACAAGGAAGCACAGCATCAGCGCCGAGACCGTTGCCAAAAGCACGATCAGCCAGCGTATGGGGTACACCTTCTTGTCGCTCACCTCGGGATAAACGATCACGTTGGTGTACGTGAGTTCCTTGGTCACATCGTTCACCACGCTTTCGTACTGGGTCAGGAGCCTGTCGTAGTTCTGGCGGAACATATTGCTCAGCTCGGTAAGCTGGCGGAACTCCCCCCCCTTGTTCTCGAGGTCCTTGATCATGGCGAGCACCTGTTCGCGTTGGCCGGCGCTGGCGCCGCTGCTGAGCATCCGGACATAGCCCTTGGTGAGCTCCTTGGCTTGTGTCTCGTAGGCCAGAAGTCCGGAGGTCTTGCGCAGGGTGTCCAGCCGGGCCTCCACCGAATCCAATTTGAAACGTTCGTGGGCAAGGGCCCTCTCCGCGATGGTCAGCACCTCATGGGACTTTTCGCGCTGCAGGCGACGGGCAAGGAGGTTCACCTGGTCCAGCATGGCATTGACCATGTCGCGGGCACGCACCGGGTCCTCGTCGACCACCTCGATCATCACACTTTCGTACTGGGTCTTGCTGATCTCCACCCGATCGAGGAATTCGTTGTACAGCGCGAAATGGCCGCCCTGCGCGGTGGTATCGGCTTCATACACCCCGGCCAGGTTGAATTGGGTGATCAGAGTGTCGCGGATGCTGTTGCTGCGCAGCAGCTGCAGCAACTGATCCGTCCGTGTCTCGATGGAGTAGCTGGTGAGGTTGACCGGATACACCGTTGCCGCGGACTTATAACGCGGCTTGATGAAGGTGGGATGGCTGAGCACCACGGCCGCCAGCGCAGCCCCCCCGCCCACCACGGCGAGGATCCGGCTCTTGGCCTTGGCCAAAGCCAGGAACCGTTCAAAGGACAGATCGTTAGCCATGGGCCTTGAGGATCTTGTGGATATTGGCTTGGACCACGAGCACCAGCAAGGCCAGCAACACGGAGGCCGCCATGCTGATGGAGACCACCAACCAGCGCACCGGCGAGTGTTTCTTGTCCGAAGGTTGTGCCCGGTTCACCACGAATTTGTGGGGCAGATCGCTCTCCATGTCGGCCTGCGCCTGTTCCAGCTTCATGCGCAGCACGCTCATGCGCTTGGTCTCGTTGAACAGGCGGTCCTGAAGGGTGACATAGGGGCCACCGTACTGGGCCAGCACCTTGAAACGGTCTTCGAACTCCTTCACGGCGCGTTGGTCGCCCTTCACGATGGCGGCCCCCATGTACTCGTTGTAGCGTTCGGTCTGGGTATGGTAGTCGTGCACCCCCAACTCACGCAGAACGCGCATGCTGTCGGCCATTTCGCGGATGTTCTCCTCGAGCTCGCGCACCTTGTTCTCCACCACCCGGAAGCCTTTGCTGGCGCGTTCCCTGGCCATCTCGGTCCACACGGTATCCACCTGGTCGGAGATGTAGTTGGCGATGTCCGAAGCCCGTTGCGGATCGGGGTCCAGCACCTCCACACGCACACTGCTGAACTTGGTACGCTCGTATTTGATGTGCTCGGCATAGGCCTCATGCAACTCCGTCACCCGGTGTTTGCTGGTACTATCGATCTCATAGACCGCCATCAGGTTGAAGCGCTTGGCCACCCGGTCGCGGATCTTCTCGGAGTACAGCATCTGGATCAGCTGTTCACTATCCTCCTCATCGCCCAAGGCGAGGATGTCGTCGCGGCCGGTGCTTTGTTCGTTGAGCAAGGCTTTGGACACCGAGTTGGTGATGGCCGGGAACATGATCACCTCGCTCTTGTACAACGGGGTGATCAAGAAGGCGGCGGCAACACCGGCCACCAGGCCGGCAAACATGATGCCGAAGATGAGCTTGCGCCGGGCCCAGAGGTAAATGACCAGATCGAATGAGTCGGGTCGTTGATCGATCGTACGTTCCTGCATGCGTGGTTCCACGAAAAGAGGGCCTAAAGTACACCTTCGCCCCCAGCGGCGAAGCGTTCAAGACCTATCCGGAACGCGCATTTCGAGGGCTTCGTACAACACCGCGCGGGACACCAGGCCCGTGCCCCATGCCACGAGCAACGCCCCTACGGCGAAAAGCGGCAGCTGGATCGGCAACGGGAACCCCGCCGCACCCATGAGGGCCGCCGCACCCACCAGCAACACGGCATAGACGGCAGCCCTTACCCACAGCCCAATAGGCACCGCGGCCCCGTACAAACGACCCGCCAGCGCGATCTGCGCTCCTGCGGTGAGCACCTGTGTCACCAAGCTGGCCCAAGCCGCGCCTTCGGCCTGCATGCGGGGGATCAGCACCAGGTTGAGGCCGACGTTGAGCAGCGCACCCAGGCCGGCCATCCAGTTCAGGTGTTTCAGCCGACCACCGGCGGTGAGCAGCGTGCCGAACACATAGGTGGAGCACACCGCCACGAAACAGCCGATGAGCAGAGCGAACACCGGAGCGCTCTCCGCGGTATGCGCGGAATAACGCAGGTCCATGATGGCCTGAGCGTTCATGCTGCCGAAGGCGGCGATGGCGATGGTACCCGTGAGCACCAGACGCATGGCCAGCCGCACCAGCGGCCCCACCCCTGCCCGCAGTGCGGGATCCTTCTCCCCGAGCAACCTGCTGAACATGGGCAACAGCAGGCCGGCCATGAGGTACCCCAGCATGTTGAACGCCTCGAAGAAGCGGAACGCCTGCGCGTAAATGCCCGCCTGCAGCGGCCCATCGGGCAGGATCCGCTCCAACATCAGCGTATCGATGCGGTAGTAGAACGTCATCAGCAGGATCAACAACGCATAAGGGAAGCTCTGGCGGACCACCACCCAGGCGTAAGCCGGGCGCCAAGCCAGCCGCACCCCGCCCGCGATGCGATGGACCAGGATGTACGACACCACCAAGGTGACACCATAGGCCACGGTCTGTGCCCACACGAACCACTCGATCCGGAACGGCATGCTGGAGGCGCGGCCCCACAACAACCAACCCACCATGCCGATCAACAACACGCGGTCCAGCACGCTCAACAGGCTATCCTGCCGGTAGCGCTGCGCGGCGGCGATGTTGCTGCGCATGAAGTTGATGCTCGCCACCAATGCCTGGTTCACCACCAGCCAGCCGAGGATCGCCATCTGTTCCGCCCTGAATCCGAGCACCAGACCGGTGCCGATGGTGAGCACCGCGTACAGTACCACCAGCACGGACCGTATCCCGAGCACCCCACCCACCGTCTTGCCCATAAGGTGCGTGTGCTGTGCCATGTGCCGCGTGTTCTGGTTGGTGATACCCATGTCCAGGACGATGCTCAACAGGAAGCTGAGGCTCAATAGGGCGGCGTAGGTGCCGTACGCCGTGCTTCCCACCGCATCCTGAACCCCGGCATCGATACCGAGGATGTAGAACGGCTTCACCAGCAGGTTGAGCACCAGCAGCAAGGCGAAATTGAGCAGGAAGCGGCGTTGCATTAGCGAGGCGAAGGTGGGAAAGGATACGGCATCCGCGCGAACGGCACGGGGAATACACGCTGAATGGATCCGCATCTTTGCGCCATGCGCATCGTAGTGAACACCCGCCTGCTCCTGCCCGGGAAGCTCGAGGGTATCGGCTGGTTCACCCACGAAACGCTCTCACGGATCGTACGGGCCCATCCCGAACACCGGTTCATCTTCCTCTTCGACCGGCCGTTCGATAAGCAGTTCATCTACGCGGACAATGTGGAGGGTGCGGTACTGCCGCCGCCCACCCGCCACCCCCTGCTCTATCGCCTCTGGTTCAACTGGCTGCTGCCACGGAAGCTGAAAGCGCTGAAGGCGGATGCGTTCATCAGTCCGGACGGATTCCTTGCGCTCAAGAGCAACGTGCCCACGCTGGCGGTGATCCACGACATCAACTTCGAGCACCACCCCGGCGACATGCCCAAAGCATATGCGGATTACTACCGCAACCACTTCCCACGCTTCGCACGCCACGCTACACGGATCGCCACGGTGAGCGCGTACTCGCGCCACGACATCGCGCGCACCTACGGCATCGCGGAGGAGCACATCGATGTGGTGCACAACGGGGTGGGCGCGGTGTTCCGGCCGTTGACCGCCACGGAGCGTGAGGAAGCCGCACAGGAGTTCGCCGCCGGACACCCGTACCTGGTGTGCATCGGTTCGCTCAACCCGCGCAAGAACATCGCTCGGCTGCTGCAGGCGTTCGACCTGCTCATGCAACGCCACCCCTCCGACCTGCGCTTACTGGTGGTGGGCGAGCGCATGTGGCAAGATGCCCACATGGAAAGCACCTGGAAAGGCATGCGGCACCAGGATCGGGTGATCTTCACGGGGCGGTTACAACAACAACGCCTGCACCGTGCGCTCGGTGGCGCCACGGCATTGGCCTTCGTGAGCTACTTCGAGGGCTTCGGCATTCCGGTGGCCGAGGCCATGCGGTGCGGTGTGCCGGTGGTGGCCGCGAACGCCACCAGCCTGCCCGAAGTGGCAGGCGATGCCGCACATTACTGCGATCCGTTCAACGTGGACGACATCGTGCGTGCGCTGCATGCGGTGTGCTCCGACCCCGTGTTACAAGCGCGCATGCGCACCCTGGGCCTCGAACGGGCCGCGCGCTACACTTGGGACCGTACCGCCGAGGACCTGTGGCACAGCTTCCGCCGGATGTGCACCGACCGCGGGCTGGTCTGAAAAAGCCCATGACCGTTCGACCAGAGCCCACACCACAAGCATCATAACGGAACGACCAAGGCATGGCCAGCAAGCGCATGATCCGGTCCACCGGATCCATCCTGATCCAGCGGAAGGTGGAAGAAGTCTTCCGGTTCTTCGCGGACCCGACCAACGACCCGCAATGGCGCACCGAGGTGACCCGTACCACACGTACAGGTGAACCGGGCGCGGGTACCACGGTCCAGGAGCACTCCTACCTCTCCAAAAAAGCGCCCGATGTGGTGGTGGAACTCCGATGCGTACAGTACGAGGAGAACGAACGGGCGATCTTCGAAACACCGGACGGAGCGCCTTCCCACCGCCGGAGCGAACGCCGGGTGAGCGCGCGGCCCGATGGCACCACCGAGGTCGTCTACACCTTGGCGTTCGACACCGCCATCGTGAAAGAGGCCTTGGGTTTCGCCCTCCCGCGGTACATCGTTGCCCTGAAGGCCGGCCATGTCCTGAAGCGGTACCTCCGACGGCTCAAGGCCGTGCTCGAGCGCGGACAGGCCGCGTGATCCCGGATCCTCTGGTGGAGCCCGCCCCCTACCTTGTGACCCGGATGCCCGCACTCGCCACCTACCACACCCGTGGCCTGCTCGAAGCCGGTTGCGACGAGGCCGGCCGTGGTTGTTTGGCCGGTCCGGTGGTGGCGGCGGCCGTGATCCTGCCACGCGGTGCCCGACTGCCCGGACTTGACGATAGCAAGAAGCTCACCACCGCACAACGCGAGGCCCTCCGCCCGGAGATCGAAGCCAAGGCGCTGGCATGGGCCGTGGTGGCCGTAGGACCAGCGGAGATCGACACGCTCAACATCCTGCGCGCATCGTTCGTGGCCATGCACCGGGCCATCGCGCAACTCAGCACCACCCCCGAGCATCTGCTGATCGACGGGAACCGCTTCATCCCCTACCCTGGCATACCCCACACCTGTCTTGTGAAAGGCGATGGTCGATTCCGAAGCATCGCCGCCGCTAGCATCCTGGCCAAGACCCACCGCGATGAGCTGATGACACGGCTGCACCAGGCACACCCCGCATACAACTGGGCCATCAACAAGGGCTATCCCACCGTGGATCACCGCGAAGCCCTCCAGTGCCTGGGGCCCTGCGAACATCACCGCAAGAGCTTCAAGCTCACCCCCGCGGAGCCGGAATTGTTCTAAGCGCCGCGAACACCGGACGTACCGTATTGCGATCGCCGATCCGCTCCCACATCAACACCCTTCTGTGCAAACGCCCCGTCCAGCGTGGGGAAGCGGCCTATGTGCCCCGGTACCTTTGGACGCGATGCGCCGTCTTCTCGTCATCCTCTTACTGCTCGCGATCGGCGCGGCGGCCGTCTGGACGCTCCTCCGCTGGTCCCGTACCACCAGCCCCGCATCCGATCCTTGGACCGCCATACCGCACCGTTCGGCACTGATCGTGGAGATCCCCGATGCCCTGGCCACTTGGGACCGCTTCACACACACCTCTCAGCATTGGAGCAGCATTGAGCAGATCCCGGCGGTGGCTGCGGTGGGCCATCTGATGGCACAGGCCGTGGCACGGACCGAGAACGACGCCGCCTTTCGTGGATCCCTTCAAGGCATTCCGCTGCTGGTGGCGGTGATGCGCACCGGAAGCGAACAGGTGGACCTGTTGATCACCTGCGTACCCAAGGTCGGAAGTGGCGTACCCATGCGAACCTTGGCCGAGCTGCTGAAGGTGGACGAAGCGGCGTGGAACACCCTAAAGGATGGCGGTACCGTGCAATGCCGCCCGGACACGTCGTTACCCGCGCTCTCCGTATGCGTTCAGCAAGGCATCTGTCTGGTGGCGACCTCACCGGCAATGATGGATGAAGCCCTGCTACAGCTGAAGAACGGGCATACCATCACCCAGGAGCCGTTGCTGCGCGAAGCCATGAACACCTTGGGCAGCGGCGCCGATGCGCACGTGCTGGTGCATCTGGAGCGCGCGAAGGCCATGCTCCACACCTGGTGGAGACCGGCGGAACTGGATGCGCACGAAAGCCCCACCGGCTGGGTGGCGCTGGACCTTCGCGCCCGGCCGGATGCACTACTGTTGAGCGGGCTGATCCTTCCGGACACGACCCACGCCACGCTCACCACCCTCGCGCACCAAGGCACCGGCCGCAACGATATCGGGCGCCACCTACCGCTGGAGGTGGCCGCATGGGATGTTCGCCAGATACACGATGGCGAGCGCTTCCTGCGCGACCTTGGCGTCGGGTCCGACAGCATCATCACCTCTTGGGGCCCGAACCTGTTCAACTGGGTGGATGGGTGCATCGGTATCGCACAGAGCGCCGACACCGCCAGCCATGGTGCCCGAACATGGGCGCTATTCCAGACCAGCGACCCCGAAGGAGCGGCCAAGGAGATCAATGCGTTATGCCCCGATGGCGTGCATTGCGACACGCTACACCATCGCGGCACGCGGCTCACACAGCTGCCGGTATCGCACGCCTATGAACGCCTGTTGGGACCAGCCTACGCCGCATTCGATCGACCCTGGTGGAGCATCTTAGGGGATGTGATCGTTCTCGCGCCGACACCGGAGGTGCTGCACACCGCGATCGATGCATGGAATGATGGGCGGACCCTGGCAGAGGACGCCCGCACCAACGCCTGGACCGAGCGCATCGCCAGCACCGCCGGGCGCACCCTGCGATGGGATATCGCCCGGTACGGGCCACGCTTGGGCGGCGGGCTGAAACCCGAAATCGCCGCCACGTTCAACACCCAGCAAGCCATCTGGCAACGGATGGGCGGCCTCGCCGTGCAGTTGAGCCCCGGACAACATGGCCGCACGCACCTCACCATCGGACTGGAACATGCGCCCGCCGAACGGCACAGCTCCGGCATCCATTGGAGCACGCCTGTACCACCGGGCGTCAACCGGGTTCCGGACATCCTGCTCAACCACACCAACAATACACGCGAAGTGCTGGTGCAGGACGCGGAACACACCATACATCTGCTGAGCAGTTCGGGCAAGGTGCTGTGGAAATACCCGCTCGATGGGCCGATCATGGGCGAGGTGCATCAGGTGGACCGCTTCAAGAACGGCAAGCTGCAATTGCTCCTGAACACGGCGGGCCACATCCACCTGATCGACCGCAACGGCAAGGACGTGGGCGGCTTCCCGATCAAGTTGCCGCAGCAGGCGACCGCACCACTGGCGGTGTTCGACTACGAGAAGAACAAAGAATACCGGATCGTGATCGGCCTGGCCGATGGTCGCGTGGTGAACTACGGCATGGATGGCGCGAGCACCACCGGATGGGAAGCACCACAGCTGGGCGACCCGACCACGAATGCGGTACGGCACCTGCGGATCAAGAACAAGGACCACCTCTTGCTCGTGGACGGCCGGGGACGCGTGAAGCTGCTGGACCGCCGTGGCAACGAACGCGAGCACACCCAACTGGAGCTGGGCAGCGGTGCGCGGGTGTTGCAGGTGTTGCCCGGCCTGGAACTGAACACCTCGCGGATCCTTTGGGCCGACACCACCGGCACATTGTACGACGCCACATTGAACGGTGCCCCCAAAGCCCTCTGTTCGGCCGGGAACAACACCTTGGGCGATCTGGGCGATGACGGCAACTTCGACATCATGCGCATCCGTGCGGATAGCCTGATCGTGACCCATGGGTCGCAGCAGGTGCTCTCCAGGTCGTTCGGGGCGGCACTCGGCCCGCAGGTGCATCGCTATGGGTCGGCGACCGGGAAGTACTACGGCGTGCTCTTCCCCCAACGCGGGCAGGTCACCTTGTTGGATGACAGTGGTCGTGAGCTGGAAGGCTTCCCCTTGCCCGGCACCACATTGTTCAATATCGCCGACCTCGACCTCGACGGCGTACTGGAACTGGTGACCCTGACCGCCGATGGACAGGTGGTGGCGTATAACGCATGGCCTTCCACCAGGGTGGTACGCTGACCCGTTGCCGGGTCATACCATTTGGACATTCAATAGCGACCGAAGATGTGCGGCCGATCTTTCACAGGCCGATACGAGAGGCCCGTTACAACGTCGAAGGCGTAGACCGTAGGGAGCGAAGCTACCGAGGGCCGGGCCTTCGGAATAGGTCTCTCGGAGAAGGCATGGGGAAAAAGAGCAAGCAGATCGGCTGGTATTGGATGTCCAAATGATATTCGATCCACACTACGATGACCATACCCACGGCACGGCCTCTGCGGTAGGCAACAGCCGCCCCCCGGCGTTCCCGGGCACGACACAGGGCCAAGTAGGGGAGCCACACCGGCCACCTTCTTGAGTCGAATACCGGACCGTAAGGGACCTTCGAATGGCCTGTGCACAGCGGGCCATCAACGGCGCCGCCTACCGCTTGAAGTTCGAGAAGTCTACCGCTTGGATTTCCGCAGCAGGATCCTTTGGCCCGCTTCGAGCCGCGCCTCCTCCGCAAGGCCATTGTACTTGGCCAGTCGGCTCAACTTCACCCCGTAGCGCTGGCTCACCTCCCACAAGGTCTCGCCACCTTCGGCCACGTGCGTACTGGAACTCTTCGAGGCGTTGCGCTTCGGCTGGATGTAGATCCGCTGGCCTGGAGCAAGCTTCGCGTTCTTATCCATGTCGTTCCACCGCGCCAGCATACCGTGGGTCATCTCCAGCTCGGTGGCGAGCTTGCGGAAGTCGTCGCCCTCTTTGGTGGTCACGTACTTGATCCGTCCTTCGAAACTGTCCACCGTACGTCCCATGTGGTATTCCACCACATCGTCGGAGCGGCGGTTCCGTGTAGGCTTGTTGGCCGCGGGTTTGGTCGTGCTCGGCTTGCTCGCGTTGGCGGGTCCTGTCCTGGGCTTGTAGGTCACATCGATCCCTTTGTCGAGCTTGTGCAGCTCATACCGTTCGATCAGGCCGATCAACTTGGAGGGATAGTTGGGGTCCGTGGCGTAGCCCGCCTTCTTCAGGCCTTTGGCCCACCCCTCATAGTCCGTTGGCTTCAGCTCGAACAAGGCGGCATACCGCGGCCGTTGCAGGAACTTGGCGTGGTCCTCGTAGCTCTGTGCCGCATCCTTGTACACCCGGAAGCAATCATCCTTCTTGTCGTCATCGTGGTAGGTACGCCCACCGGTCCAGTCGGGGGTGCACTTGATGCCGAAGTGGTTGTTGCTCTTCCGCGCCAGTTCGCTGTTGCCGTTACCGCTCTCCAACAGCCCCTGGGCCAGGGTGATGCTGGCGGGGATGCCATGTTCCTTCATCTTTCGGGTGGCCACTTCCTTCCACTCGCTGATGTATTCCTCGGCCGTGAAGCGTTGGCCCGGTGGCTGGCCCTGCGCGGAAAGGGCCGTGGCGAACACCACGCCGAGCGGGAGAATGATCCTCTGAAGCATGCGACTTACCCACGGGCCTGGTAAGCGGACCACGGGATGGTACGAAGCTACCGGCACGCGCGACCGGCCGTGACCAACGCCAAGCACCAATAACGCACCGCCCATTGTGGAAATAACGCACCGGATGGCCACCTTAGCGCCCGATGGCGCCGACCTATACCCTTCCGGACCCGAACGATCCGCGTTGTCAGCGGTTGTACGATACCGGGTACCTCCACGGCGATTTCTACTTCACCCCGGAAGGCTATGTGGTGTTCACGGAACAATACCTGTTACGGCGGGGCTACTGCTGTGGCAACCGCTGTCGGCATTGCCCCTACGGCCACGAAGCGGTGCGCAAGGCACGCGGTTGATCCGCAGATGCCTCGGGATAGGCCATTTCACCCAAGCCTGCTCGGTCAACGGGCACCCACCAGTTCGGCCACTTCTTGTTGTATGGCCACCCCGGCGTTCTCGTGGTACCAGCGGTGCAGGGCCTCGGCCAGGTCGTCCTTGGAAAGTTGCTCCGCCTCGGGCTTGGCCTTGTTGGCCATCACCAGGTCGTGTGCCTGTTGAGGGCGCGGCCCCCAGGTGAAAAGCACCCGCTCGGTGGTGGGATCGAAGGCCACGAGTTTAGGGATACTGCGTGCCCCGTTGGTCAGGAAGGCGTCGATCAGGGCGGTATCCTGGTCGCGCAGGGCGATCCGCACGTTGATCGCGGGCGCGAGCGGGGCCAGGTGCAGCAGTACCGGCAGGCATTGTGCGCTATCACCACACCAGGGCTCGGTGATCACCAACCAGGTCTGTGGTACGGCCTGCTCCATGGCCTTCTTCACTTCGGGCAGGACCACGAGCGTCTTCTCGATGCGGCGGGTGCGCGCCAAGTTCAGCTTGGTGTAGTCCGCACCATAGCCACCGCCGGGTGGACCATAGGGCTCACCACTGGCCACGATGCGTTCGAAGAGGGCGCGGTAGTCCGCAGCTGTCAAGGCCGCTGCAGCAGCGGCGTTCAATGCGATGTTCAAGGTACGGGCTGGGTATTGGCGGCTTGTGCGGCATCGAGGCTATCCTGCCGGGCCTGGAAGATCCGGATCAACTCCTCGTCGGTATACTGGAGGTTCTGGATCATCTGGTAGGCGTCCTTGGCGAATGGATGCGATGGATAGGCTTCGATCACGGCGCGGTAGGCCATTTCCGCATCTCCCTTGTTGCCCAGTTCGCTATCGATGGTGAAGGCCTTGAGGTAGAGCACATCGGGCAACCGCCTCCAACTGGGGAACTCGCGTGCGATACGATCATAGAGCTTGATGCTCTGCTCACCGTCATGTAGGCTTTTGGCCACATTGGCGGCGCGGAAGAGGTACTCGGCCGACATGGTGTCCTGCGGATTGGCCGTGGCGTAGGCCTTGTAGACATCGATCAAGGCCAACGCTTTGCGGCGGTCGAAGGAGAGGGTCTGGAACACCGAATCCTCCATGGCCCGGATGCGTGCTTGAGCATCGGCAGGAGTGTCCTGCTTGTTCGTGTCACCACAGCCGAGCAGCAGCAACGCCACCGGAATGGCCCACAAGAACTTCTTCGTCATCATGTTGATCATTTCCCGGTGTGGAACCGCATTTTGTACTTGGCATCGGTACGACCTTGGGAGATATCGCGCAGTTTGCCCTGGAGCATCCGCTTCCGCAAGGCGGAGAGGTGGTCGATGAAGAGCACGCCATCCAGGTGATCGTGTTCATGCTGGATCACACGTGCGGCGAACCCCTCGAACTCCTCCTCGTGCTCACGGAACTCCTCATCCATGTACTGGAGCACCAATTTCGGTTGGCGTTTCACCTCCTCGCGGATGTTGGGGATGCTGAGGCAGCCCTCCTCGAAGCCCCACTCATCACCTTCCTCTTCCACGATGTAAGGATTGATGAAAGCCTTCTTCAGGCGGGGTTCCGCATCGGCGTCCTCGGGTGCCTTCTCGGCATCGGGGTCGTCGCTATCGGCGCCAGCGTGGGTATCCACCACGAACAGCCGGATGCCCAAGCCCACCTGTGGCGCCGCAAGGCCAACACCATTGGCGGCGTACATGGTCTCGTACATGTCAGCGATCAATTCTTTAAGGCCGGCGTGGCCGGGTTCGATGTCCTTGGTCTCCTTCTTGAGGACCGGATCACCGTATGCGCGAATGGGGAGGATCATGATCGTCGCCGCGAAGTTAGGGAGTCACGGGCTGAACGGCCCAGCACGCGCGCCCTCCGACTAGCACCGGCATAGCCGTGATCAGCGCGGTTTCCGACGGTGGAACGTCGGTGCGAAGGACCAACGCGAAGCCCGACAGCCTCTTGGGTACCTCGAAGAACCTCGTTCCGGCGGCGTTCATGAGAAAGAAGCACAGCGGTCATCGCTTGCTCTCATTCGCCCATACTTTGTTGCTCCTCAGATCGGATACTTCGATCCCGTATCC
>SSGN01000238.1 GCA_008016945.1 Flavobacteriales bacterium | reverse complement strand
CCGCACGAACGCCGCCCCCACCGCCCCCGCCCCTCGATCCCTAGATCAACACACGGACGGCCCACCAGTGCCCCTATTTACCGGTCGCCTTCGTCGCCCCAATGACAAGGTTCGTCGAAACATTCATGCTTGATCATGCGTAATATCGCACCCATTATCATTCGCTTTGTTGAAGGAGACGGTTCAGGACCGGCTGATCACCCCGGAGGTTCGGCACCTGGTGAAGGAGCTCATGGCGGCCTATGGAGGCCGGTTGGGATCGCTTTTGCAAGTGCGTTCCGAGCGCCGCCGGGCGCTGAGCGAAGGCAAGGTGGACCGTCTGCAGGAAACGGCTAACGTTCGGCAGGGGCATTGGAGCGTGGCTCCTGTACCGGAGCACCTGATGGAGCGTCGTGTTGAATTGATCGGCGGGGCGAACCGCTCGGAACTGATCAACGGCATGAATGCCGGAGCGAAGACCTACATCGCCGACCTGTGGAGCTTCACCGCGCAGGACACGTGGAGCATCCTTCGTGCGCACAAGAGCTTGAACGGTGCGGCCGCCCGCAACCTGGCCTACCTCGACGATCGGGAGGGACGGGTACGGGTGAACCCCGGTACCCCCACCCGTCTGGCGATGGCACCACGACCACTCTTCGTGTTCGAAGGTGCCATGGAAGTGGATGGCGACCCCGCACCTGCCGGGTTCTTCGACCTGGTCATGACCACCATCGGCCAAGGTCCGTCGATCGGGGTACGCCAAGGCAGCATGCTGCTCTATCTCCGCGATGTGCAAGGCCACTTGGAAGCAAGGCTATGGGCCCGATCGATCGAGAAGATGGAAGATCACCTCGGGGTGGAACGCGGCACCATTCGGTGCACGGTGATGTTGGACACCATCGCCGGGGCGTTGGAAGCGGAGGAGATCCTCTTCGAGCTACAGCACCATAGCGCCGGGCTTTCCCTCGACCCGCAAGGATATGCCGCGGACCACATCGCCCTGTTCCATGGCCAGGAACGCCCCGTGCTTCCTGACCGGGAGACGATCGGTCTGAACGCGCCCTTCCTGCGTGCACTGAGCCTGTATACCATCGGGATCTGCCATCGGCGCGGGTGCCATGCCATGGGTGCTCCGTCGTTCGTTCTGCCCTCGTTGGACACCAGCAAGGTGAAGGCTGAATACCTGGAGATGCTCGCCGACAAGGAGCGCGAAGCCGTGGATGGACACGACGGCACACTGGTGGTGCATGAGGATATGGTGAACGCCTCGATGGTGGAGTTCAACAAGAGCATGCCACGCACCCACCAGATGGGCTACCAGCGGAATGAGACGATCAGCCCGGCGGACCTGGTATCCCCCCCCACAGGCCCCATCACCGTGGATAGCCTCAAGAGCATCCTGCGCACGGCACTACGCACGTTGATGTTGCGCGAACAGGGCAAAGGTTGGGTGATCCAAGGGGGCCGCGTTCACGACCGCTCGTCGCTTCTGTTGGCCATCCGCCTGCTGTGGCAATGGGTCCACAGCCCGCGCGGCAACATCACCGCCACCAACCTGCCCGTCACCATCGACCTGGTGAAGTTCATGCTCAAGAAGGAGGCGGATAAGATGTTCGAGGTGAGCGATCCGGTGATCAAGAAACAGGTGGACCGCGCCACCGTTTACATTGTGGAGCTGGTGGGATCGGAGGAAGTGCCGATGCTGTAGCACCTATCTTGGCCCCGATGTCTCGTTGGATCCCCATTCACGAGCAGCTACCTGCCGATGGGCAGCGCTGTTTATGCCACCTGCCTGCGAACGTGATCTTTCTTCCGGGCAAGACCGGAGAAACCGAAGCGCGCCCCGTGGTGATCCTGCGTTTCATGCACGACTACTTCGTGAAGAACGCCAGCAGGACGGGCTACACCGGCGCACCCCATTTCTGGCTGGGCGAAGGCACCAGCAACAAGTTCTTCGTGGAAGTGACACACTGGATGCCGCTTCCGGAGACCCCGTGAGGGCCGCTCCACAGTTCCCGTCCGCAGATCGATGGAACGGCCATCGGAGGGCCGAGCGCCGGATGCATGTCATGGGCAAGAACGCCGAAGGGCGCGCAGGCCGTGGCCTGCGCGCCCTTCGGGCAATGGACATCGATCACTTCTTCACCACCTCGATCAACTCCAGATCGAAGAGCAGCGTGCTGTTGGCGGGGATGCGGCCGTTGCCCGTAGGCCCATAAGCCAGGTCGCTGGGGATGGCCAGCTTCCACTTGCTACCCGTGGGCATCATCTGCAAGGCTTCCACGAAACCGGGGATCCATTGGCCCACGGGCATTTCCACGGGCGTGCCGCGCTCCACCGAGCTATCGAACACCTCACCATCGGGGAACGAGCCCTGGTAATGGACCTTGACCACGTCGGTGGCCGAGGGCTTGGGTCCGGTGCCCATGGTGATCACCTCGTACTGCAAGCCGCTCGGGGTGGTCACCACACCGGTGCGCTTACCGTTCTCGGCCAGGTACTTCTCGCCCGCCAATCGGTTCTCCTCGCCTTTGGCGGCTTCCTCAGCCTGCATCTTGGCCTGCATCTTCATCATGAAGGAGCGCATCACCTGCTGGAGGGTCTCCTCATTCACGCGGAGGTTGCTATCCAAGCCATCGGCAAGGCCGGAGGAGAGCAGGTCCACATTGATGGAATCGATCTTGCCACGCTTCAGGTTGGCCCCGATATCGGCACCGATGGCGTAGCTCACCGAATCCATGGTGGTCTTCAACTCGGTGTTGCGGCCTTTCTGGCCCTGGCTGCATGCGGTAAGCAGTGTGGCGGCCACGACTGCGGAAAGGGTGCGGACGGTCATTGGTTCGTTTTATGGGGCGCGAAGGTAGTGTCGAGTTCACCGATCATCCACCAGCCGCACCCAACACCCGATCCAGGAAGCGCTGGTACCGGGGGAACCGTGGCAGATCGCTGTGGCGCCCCTTGGGGAAGGTGATCATCTCACGATGCACCTCGGGGGGTACCGCAGCATACAGCCTCAACGCGCTCTCGTAAGGTACCGTGGCATCGAACTTCCCGTGCAGGATGTACACCGGGCAGGAGACCCGTTTGATGGCCTTATCGTTACGGAACGGGAACCGCAACAGCAGGCGGTATGGTAGGACGGGCAGGTAGTTCGTGGCCACATCGTACAGGTTGGCGAAGGGCGTTTCGAGGATCAACATGCGCGGATGGTGCTGTGCGGCCACCGGGGTGGCCAGGCCACTGCCGAGTGAACGGCCCAGCACCACGATGCGGTCCTCCGGGTGTTCGGCACACAAGTGCTCGTACCAGGCCTGTGCATCGGCGATCAGGGCGGCTTCGCTCAACCGACCGCGGCTCTTGCCATAGCCGCGTGGGTCGGGCATCAATACATCGTAGCCCATGCGCACGAACCGCGGTGCGAACTTGCCCCAGCGGCGCACACTGCCGGTATTCCCATGGAAATAGAGCAGCACGCCACGAGGCTCGTTCGCCTTGAAGTACAAGGCATGCAGGCGGGCGCCAACATGCCTGGTGATGTAGCGCTCCTCGAACGGTGGCGGGAACCGGTAAACGTGGTCGCGCTGGGTACGGAAACGGATGAAGATGAAGCGTTCTTGGAAGACCGCATAGAACAGCACCACCGCGCCATAGGCCACGACGATGATCCCGAACAACGCCCAGAGCCACCCCATTCGGCACAAAAATACCCGTGTCCAGCCCCGGCGGTCCACATCTTTGGGCGTGCAACGGCCCAGTTCGATCATCGTGTTGTTGCTGCTACTGCTGTGGGCCACCACGGTCCACGCCCAGGCGGTGCGCAAGAAACACCTGCTCATGAGCCTGGGCGGCGGCATCGGCGTGCTGAACCTGTTCAGCGACCGTGAGGATATCGAGGTGGTGGGCCTGGGCAGCGGTGCCGTGCGGGCGGCGTTCGGCTACGCCACCGGCGACCGATGGTCCTTCGGTCTACACTACGACCGGGTGGGATCCACCGGGCACAACGGTGGGCTTGACCGGCTGCACCTGACCACGTACATGCTGGGGGTGGCGTATCGCCCCTGGATCAGCGCACGGTCGGCCATGGAGCTGGAGCTGGCCATAGGTACCTCGGCCACGTCCCTGTTCGCATTGGAGACGCGATTGCCCTACACCAGCACGGGCGGGGTGATCGGGTTGAGCTACCGATACCTGGGCATGCTCAGCAGAACCCTGGGGGCGTTCGTGGCGTTGGACCACACGGCTTCCAGCAGCGACGAGCTCTTGTTGGAAGGTGGACAGGTGAACCCGGACGGGCGCCCCTCGCGCCTGCAATGGAACAGCCAACGGATCACGTGCGGGCTGGTGGTGCGGTTCTGATCCCACTTCGCAGGTATCATACCAATTCGCACTAAGGCGTAGGCCGATCCCTTCGCATCTCTATCCTACGCCTTAATGCGAAATGGTAAATCGTGTGAGCACGACCGATCCTGGGAGCCAGCCTGTATGGGATCGCGAACAAGAGCGGAAGCCCGGCAAAGAGCCGTGCCCTATTTCATGCCGCGTTCGGCTTGGATGGTCTCGTACGCCTCCTGCACCTTCTTGAACTTCTCCGAAGCGGCCTTCTGCACCTCTTCGCCCAACTGGGCCACCTTGTCCGGATGGAACTTCATGGCCATGCGGCGGTAGGCCTTCTTCACCTCATCATTCGTAGCGGTGGTGGGGACCTCCAGGATCCGGTAGGCCGTGGAGGGGTCGGCCTTGCGGAACATGGCACTGAGCGAGCCGAGGTCCTTGTCGCTGATCCCCAGTCCGTGGCCGATGCGTTGCAGGAGTTCCCGTTCGGCCGGATGCACGGTGCCATCGGCGTGGGCCAGGCCGATGAGGTAATGCACCAACTGCAGGCGTACGGCATGCGGCATGTTCTGGCGCACCTGCTCGCACACTTGGTGCAAAGGGATGTCGCGTTTGAGCACATCGCGCAGGATGATGAGGAGTTGTCCGGCCTGCTGTTGTCCGAACTGGCGCACGAAGAATCGGCGCACCTCATCGAGCTCGCTGCGGGTCACCTTGCCATCGGCCTTCATCAGTGCGGCCACGAGCACCACCAAGCTCATGGTGAGGTCGCCTCCTGTGGTGGGGCCTGTGCCGTGCACCCGACGCTGGCCGCGCACCTGCTCCACCTCCGGCTCCTGCCAACGATCGAGCATGGCCCCTACGGCGAAGCCGACCAGACCGCCGATCGGTCCGCCAAAGGCCCAACCCAGGCCCCCTCCTATCCACTTGCTGAAACTCATCCCTTACGAACGTTCACCAGCTACCACCCGCGCCACCACCGCCGAAGCTGCCGCCACCGAAGCCGCCGAAGCCACCGCCACCGCCACCACCGCCCCAACTGCCGCCGCCGCCGCTCCACCCGCCACCGCTCCACCGGCTGCGGTGTTTGCGGT
>SSGN01000128.1 GCA_008016945.1 Flavobacteriales bacterium | reverse complement strand
GTTCTGGTACTCGGCATCATGGTGACGCTGGTAGAAGCCATCGGTATAGCCGCGGTTGGCCAGCCCGTCGAGCTGCGCCAGCAGTGCCGGATCGAGCGCGCGGCCGGCGACGGCATCGTCGATCGCCTGCCGGTAGGACTGGCAGGTGCGTGCGGCGTAGTACGGCGACTTGGTGCGGCCCTCGATCTTCAGCGAATCGATACCCATCGCCACCAGCTTCTGCACGTGCTCGATGGCGCGCAGGTCCTTCGAGTTCATGATGTAGGTGCCGTGCTCGTCTTCCTCGATCGGCATCAGCTCGCCGGGGCGCTCCTTCTCCTCGATCAGCCAGACGTCGCCGCCGGCATCCTCCTTCGCCGGCTGCACCTTGTAATCCCAGCGGCAGCTGTTGGTGCAGGTGCCCTGGTTCGGGTCGCGGTGGTTGAAGTAGCCGGAGAGCAGGCAGCGACCGGAGTAGGCGATGCACAGCGCCCCGTGCACGAAGACTTCCAGCTCCATGTCCGGGCACTGCTGGCGGATTTCCTCGATTTCTTCCAGCGACAGTTCGCGGGAGAGGATGACGCGTGACAAGCCCATCGTCTGCCAGAACTTCACCGCCGCCCAGTTCACCGTGTTGGACTGCACCGAGAGGTGCACCGGTATCTCCGGCCAGCGCTCGCGGATCATCATGATCAGGCCGGGGTCGGCCATGATCAGCGCATCCGGCCGCATGGCGATCACCGGCGCCATGTCGTCGAGGTAGGTCTTCACCTTGGCGTTGTGCGGGAAGATGTTGCTGACCACGTACAGTTTTTTGCCACCGGCGTGCGCCTCTGCGACAGCACCGGCAAAGGTCTCCATGTCGCCGAATTCGTTGTTGCGCGCGCGCAGGCTGTAGCGCGGCTGGCCGGCATAGACGGCATCGGCGCCGAAGGCGAAGGCGGTGCGCAGCATCGCCAGCGAGCCGGCGGGGGCGAGAAGCTCTGGGGATTTCATGGGGAGCGGTACAATGGAGGCAGTCCCCAAATTATACGCGCCCTGCCTGACGGCATCGGTGCGGCACCTCGCCATGCCAGAACAGATACTGATCAACTTCACGCCGCAGGAAACACGCGTCGCGGTCCTGCAGCAGGGCGTCACGCAGGAAATCCACATCGAACGAACCGCTTCGCGCGGGCTGGTCGGCAATGTCTACATGGGCAAGATCGTGCGCATCCTGCCCGGCATGCAGTCGGCGTTCATCGACGTCGGCCTGGAGCGGACCGCTTTCCTGCATGTCGCCGACATCATGGAAGCCCGCCCCAACGGCCATGGCAGCGATCCGACACGGCCGATCGAACGCATCCTCTCCGAAGGCCAGAGCCTGATGGTGCAGGTGATCAAGGACCCGATCGGCACCAAGGGTGCCCGCCTGTCGACGCAGATCTCGATCGCCGGCCGCATGCTGGTTTACCTGCCGCAGGAGAAGCACATCGGCGTCTCGCAGCGCATCGAGGACGAGGGCGAACGCGAGGCGCTGCGCGAGAAACTGACCCGGCTGGTGCCGGAGGACGAACCCGGCGGCTTCATCGTGCGCACCATGGCCGAGGGGGCCTCGGAGGCCGACCTCGCCAACGACATCGCCTATCTGCGCAAGATCTGGACGGAACTGAAGGGCAAGGCCAGGACGACGGCGCCCCCGGCGCTGATCTATCAGGAACTGAACCTCGCCCAGCGCGTGCTGCGCGATTTCGTCAACCCGGAAACGGTGCGCATCGTGCTCGATTCGCGCGAGAATTTCACCAAACTGGCGAGCTTCGCCGAAATCTATACGCCCGCCGTGCGCAACCTGCTCGAGCACTACACCGGCGAGCGCCCGTTGTTCGACCTGTTCGGCGTCGAGGACGAGATCCAGAAGGCGCTGGCGCGTCGTGTCGACCTCAAGTCCGGCGGTTACCTGATCTTCGACCAGACCGAAGCGATGACGACGATCGACGTGAACACCGGCGGCTTCGTCGGCGTGCGCAATTTCGACGACACCATCTTCAAGACCAACCTCGAAGCGGCACAGACGATCGCCCGCCAGCTGCGCCTGAGGAACCTCGGCGGCATCATCATCATCGATTTCATCGACATGGATACTGCCGAGCATCGCGACGCCGTGCTCGCCGAGTTCAACAAGGCGCTGGCACGCGACCACACGCGCCTGACGGTCAACGGCTTCACCGCCCTGGGTCTGGTCGAAATGACGCGCAAGCGCACGCGCGAGTCGCTGGCGCACGTTCTCTGCGAGGAATGCCCGACCTGTGGCGGCCGCGGCGAAGTGCGTACGGCGCGCACCGTCTGCTACGAGATCCTGCGCGAACTGCTGCGCGAAGCGCGCCAGTTCAACGCCCGCGAGTACCGCGTCCTCGGCAGCCAGGCGGTGATCGACCGCTTTCTCGACGAGGAATCGCAGGGTTTGGCGATGCTCTCCGACTTCATCGGCAAGCCGATCTCGCTCCAAGCTGAACCCAGCTACTCGCAGGAGCAGTACGACATCGTGCTGATGTAGCGTGACCACGCCCGGTTGACGCCTCAAGCTGGGGCCCGCCGGGCGAAAACGCACCACGTTCGGGCTCTCTTTCCTGGGTCACGGGCCTTTCCCGGCGCGCAGCGACGGTTTTTCGCGCGATCCGGAAGCTCGCCGCTTACCTGCACGATTCTTGCTTGCCCTGCCCATGCTCGCCCCGACGACCGTCACAAGCTGTTGTGACGCTTCGGCGCCGGACCGAGCGCTCTCTTGGAATCCCGCTTGTGGGAGCAGACGTTGGCGGCTTCGGAGTCGATCCGTCGTCGCGACGACGACACCGACTGCTCCCGCGACGCGTTGGAGGCTGGACGATGAGCATGAGCTTGAAAAAGGAAGCGGCCTTTGCGGCCCTGGTTCCCGACCTGCCGTGTTTTTTTCGCGACGGTCAGCAACCGATCGTCGAACGTTTTCTCGCCGGCGGCGACGCGCTTGCGCTGCTGCACGCGCGCTGCCGTCTGGTCGACGAGCTCCTTGGCGAGATCTGGCAGGCCCTTGCGCTGCCGCCGTCGCTCGCCCTGCTGGCGGTCGGGGGCTACGGCCGCGGCGAGCTGTATCCGGCGTCCGACGTCGATTTGCTGATCCTGCTTCCCGAGCCGCCCGGCCGGACGTTGTCGGCGCAGATCGAGCGCCTGGTCTGTCTGCTCTGGGACGTCGGCCTCGAGGCCGGACACAGCGTGCGTACGCTCGAAGACTGCCTGACTCAAGCCGCCGGCGACATCACCGTGCAGACGGCGATGATGGAGACGCGGCGCATCGCCGGCAGCAACGAACTCTTCGTCGCCTTGCGTCGCCTGCTCAAGGACACCGTCGATGGACGAGCGTTTTTTGAAATCAAGCGCATGGAGCAGGAGGATCGCCACCAGCGGTTTGCCGACACGCCCGGCAGCCTGGAAGCGAACTGCAAGGAAGGACCGGGTGGCCTGCGCGACTTGCAGGCGATCCTCTGGATGACGCAAGCCGCCGGATACGGATCGACCTGGGCCGATCTGGAGTCGTTGGGGCTGATCAGCGGCGACGAACGGCAGCTGCTCGAACGCTGCGAGGCGTTCCTGCGTCGCTTGCGGGTCTCGCTGCATCTTCACGCCGGGCGGCGCGAGGACCGCCTGCTTTTCGAGTACCAGACTGCTTTGGCGGAAAAACTGGGCTATCGCGCCAGCGACACCAGCCGTTCGAGCGAGCAGCTGATGCAGGACTACTACCGCACGGCGAGAGAGGTGTCGCAGGTTAACCGCATCGTCCTGCAGAACCTCCGCAGCGCGCTCTTTCCCCTTCCCGACGAGCAACCGCAGTCGATCAATGCGCGCTTCCAGAAGGTGCATGAAGGGCTGGACGTCGTCCATGACCAAGTGTTTGTCGACGCGCCGGATGCGATTTTCGAGGCGTTTCTTCTCCGCCAGCAGCACCTTGACCTCGATCAGATGAGCCCACGCACGCAACGCGCGCTGTGGCGCGCCCGCGACCTGATCGACGACGACTTCCGTCGCCGGCCGCTGAATCGCGCGCGATTCCTGGCCATCCTCAAGGAGGGGAGGGGCCTGGTACAAGAGCTTCGACGGATGAACGACTTCGGACTGCTCGGTCGCTACCTCCCGGCTTTCAACCGCATCGTCGGTCAGCTGCAGCACGACCTGTTCCACGTGTATACCGTTGATCAGCACATTCTGCAGGTGATCCGCAACCTGCGACGACTGGCGATGCCGGAGTTCGCCCACGAATACCCGCTCTGCAGTCGTCTGATGAGTGACTTCGGCGAGCCTTGGCTGCTCTACCTCGCGGCACTCTTTCACGACATTGCCAAGGGTCGCGGCGGCGACCATTCCGAACTGGGCGCCGACGACGCAGACGCGTTCTGCACCGATCACGGCCTGACCGACGCCGATCGCGAACTCGTCACCTGGCTTGTTCGCCAACACCTGCTGATGTCTCGCGTGGCGCAACGCCAGGACATCTCCGACCCCGCCGTGATCGGTCGTTTCGCCGCCGTAGTCGGCGACGAGCGACGTCTGGTGGCGCTCTACCTGCTGACCGTCGCCGACATCCGTGGGACCAGCCCAAAAGTCTGGAACGGCTGGAAAGCCCAGTTGCTCGAACAGCTGTTTGCAGCGACGCGGCGCCTGCTGCAGTCGGGAGACGGAGTGGCGATGCCGGCGGGCGCGATCGCTCAGCGTCAGGAGGAAGCGCGGCGCCTGATGCGTTATCTGGTGCTGCCCGAACGTTCGCATGAGTCACTCTGGCGCTTACTGGATACGGCGTACTTCCTGCGGCATTCGGCCGAGGAAATCGCCTGGCACGCGCGCACCACCTATGGGCATCTCGAAAGCGAGCAGCCGCTGGTCCGCGCCCGCCTCAATCCCTCGGGTGAAGGGCTCGAAGTCCTGGTGTACACCCGTGATCAGACGGACCTCTTCCTGCGTCTGGTGGGATTCCTGAGCCGTGCCGGCTACAGCATCGTCGACGCCAGAATTCACACCACGCACCACGGTTACGCGCTCGACTCGTTCATTCTGCTCGACATCGGCGGTCGCGACGACGACCGTGCGATGATTCACTACATTGAGCACGAACTGAGCGAGCGCCTCGCCCGGCAGGCGCCGGCCGAAGTACCGGCGAACGGCCGCGTTTCGCGGCAGGTTAGACACTTTCCGCTGCAGCCGCAGGTGCACATCCAGCCGCTGGTCAGTCTCGAGGCCGACGAAAGTGGCAAATACTTCGTGCTCACGGTCGTCGCTGCCGATCGCCCCGGGCTGTTGTTCCTCGTCGCGCGACAACTCGCCGCGCACCACGCCAACCTGCATACGGCGAAGATTGCAACGCTCGGCGAGCGAGTTGAAGATACCTTTCTGGTCAGTGGCCGGTCGCTCGAAGAAAGCTCCGGCCGGGTCCGGCTGGAGACCGACCTGTTGCAGCAGTTGCGGCCATGAGCGCCGCTTCGCGTACGCCGGACTCTGGTCGGCAAACGACGCTGTCGAGCGTGCAGCCGACGAAGACGCCCTTTAGTCGGTCGCGTGCCGGCTTTTCACCCTGGAGTTTGCCGTGTCGATTCATGTCGCCCTGACGCATGTCACCCACTATCGTTATGACCGTCCGGTCAGTCTGTCGCCGCAGGTCGTTCGCTTGCGGCCGGCGCCGCACTCGCGGACGCCCATTCTCAGCTACTCGCTGACGGTCACGCCGACGCCGCATTTCATCCCCTGGCAGCAGGCTCCGCAGGCCACCTATCCGGCGCGGCTGGTCTTTCCCGAGAAGACCCGCGAGTTCTCGGTTGCCGTCGATCTCGTCGCCGAAATGTCGGTGATCAACCCCTTCGACTTTTTTCCCGAGCCGTACGCCAGGAATTTTCCCTTCGTCTACGAAGACTGGCAGCAGGAAGAACTCGCTCCGTACCAACAGCGCGGGCCGTTGACCCCTCGACTGCGCGAGTTCGTGAACTCGATTTCGTTGACGCCGCGTCACAGCGTCGACTTTCTGGTTGACCTCAACCGGCAGCTGCAGCGCCAGATCGCCTACGTGATCCGCCTCGAGCCCGGCGTGCAGACTCCCGAGGAGACGCTGGCGCTGGCGCGTGGCTCGTGTCGCGACTCGGCCTGGTTGCTGGTGGACGTACTGCGCCATCTGGGATTGGCGGCACGCTTCGTTTCGGGTTACCTGATTCAGCTGGCCCCTGATGTGAAGTCGCTTGACGGTCCCTCCGGAACCGAGGTCGACTTCACCGATCTGCACGCCTGGTGCGAAGTCTATCTGCCCGGAGCCGGCTGGATCGGGCTCGACCCGACTTCCGGTCTCTTCGCTGGCGAAGGCCACATTCCGCTCGCCTGCTCGCCACAGCCCTCGTCGGCGGCTCCGATCACCGGATCGACCGAGCCTTGTGACTGTGCTTTTGAGCATCACATGCACGTCGAACGCGTCTGGCAGGCGCCGCGGGTGACGCTCCCTTACGGCGACGACGAGTGGCAAGCGATTGAAACGCTTGGCCAGCAGATCGACGACGAACTCGCGAGTGGCGACGTTCGCCTGATGATGGGCGGCGAGCCGACCTTCGTCTCGATCGACGACCACGAGGGGGCGGAGTGGACTACCGAAGCGCTGGGGCCGAGCAAGCGCCAGCGGGCGAGCGAACTCTATCAGCGCCTGCGCGAGGAGTACGCAGCACAGGGTCTGCAGCACTTTGGCCAGGGAAAATGGTACCCCGGCGAGCAGCTGCCCCGCTGGTCGCTGAACTGTTTCTGGCGCGTCGACGGGCAGCCGATCTGGCGCAACCCGGCGCTCTACGCGGATGAGAGCCGCGACTATGGGGCCGACGAAAAGCTCGCCCAGCGCTTCCTTCACACGCTTGCCGAGTGTCTGGCGGTCGACGCGGCGCACGTCTTTCCCGCATACGAGGACATTTACTACTACCTCTGGCGTGAGCGCCGCCTGCCGATCAACGTCGACCCCTTCGACTCGCGTCTCGACGACGCGCTCGAACGGGAGCGTCTGACGAAGGTCTTTCGCCAGGGACTCGACGCCGTCGTCGGCCACGTCCTGCCGCTGGCCTACGCTCATCCAGGGGGCTGGCGCAGCGGCCGCTGGTTCCTGCGCGACGAGCGCTGTTACCTGATTCCCGGCGACTCGCCGATCGGCCATCGGCTGCCACTCGATTCACAACCGTGGGTAGCCGGCGACGACTATCCTTACCTGCACGCTCCCGACCAGACGCAACGCTTTGACCCGCTGCCGGCGCACGACGAGATTCGCGAGCAGTTCCCGATCAGTCGCAGCCAAAGCCGGATAGACCAGGACGCGGCGGTGAGCGGCGAGCGCTTCGCCGGCGAAGCCGTGGCGCGCGCGCTCGATGGCCTCGCCCGCGGCGCGGCCGGTGGCGCCGAGCGCCCGCCGGCGGCGTACGAGTCGGCAGCGTCGGTGATCCGGACGTCGCTTTGCGCGCAGGCACGAAACGGCGTTCTCTACCTCTTCATGCCGCCGACGAATGGTCTGGACGCGTATCTGCAACTGGTTGCGGCGATCGAAGCGACCGCCGAGACGCTGGCAACGCCGGTCATCCTGGAAGGCTACGAACCGCCGCGCGATCCCCGATTGACCAGCTTTCGCGTCACCCCCGACCCTGGCGTCATCGAAGTCAATGTGCAACCGTCGGCTAACTGGAATCAACTCGTCGCGCGCACGACCCATCTCTATGAAGTCGCACGTCAGTCACGGCTGAGCAGCGAAAAGTTCATGCTTGACGGCCGCCACACCGGCACTGGTGGTGGCAACCACTTCGTCTTTGGGGGGCCGACGACCACCGATTCGCCCTTTCTGCGCCGCCCCGACTTGCTGCGTAGCCTGCTCAGCTATTGGCACAACCATCCCTCGCTGTCGTACCTCTTTTCCGGTCTCTTCATCGGGCCGACGAGACAATCGCCGCGCGGCGACGAGGCGCGTCACGACTCGCTCTACGAACTCGAAGTCGCCTTCAGCCAGTTCCCGCCAGCAGGCTCGCCAGGCGACGGCGACCTGCCGCCCTGGTTGCTCGATCGCCTGCTGCGCAACCTGCTGATCGACGCCACGGGCAATACTCACCGTGCCGAGTTCTGCATCGACAAACTCTATTCACCCGAAGGTCCGGCCGGACGTCTCGGGCTACTCGAACTGCGCGCCTTCGAAATGCCGCCGCACGCGCGCATGTCGCTGGCGCAGCAGCTTCTCCTACGGGCGCTGATCGCCCGCTTCTGGCGCACGCCGTATGCGCCGCGGCGACTTGTCCGCTGGGGAACCGAACTGCACGACCGTTTCATGCTTCCCCACTTCGTGGCTCAGGACTTCGACGACGTTATCGACGAACTTCGCGCTGCCGGCTATGCGCTCGAAAAGCGCTGGTTCGCGCCTCATTTCGAGTTTCGCTTCCCGCGGCACGGGAAAATCGAGGTGATGGGCATCGAACTCGAACTGCGACACGCGCTCGAACCCTGGCACGTGCTCGGCGAGGAAGGGGCGGTCGGCGGAAGCGCACGCTACGTGGACTCGTCGCTCGAACGCCTGCAAGTCAAGGCGACCGGAATGGCCGGCGAGCGTTACGTCGTCAGCTGCAATCGCCACGCGCTGCCGATGCGCGCCACCGGCCGAGTCGGCGAGTTCGTCGCCGGCGTCCGCTACCGCGCCTGGAAACCGCCTTCGGCCCTGCATCCGACGATCGGCGTGCACTCGCCGTTGATCTTCGACGTGGTCGACACCTGGATGCAGCGCTCGCTCGGGGGGTGCCGTTACCATGTTGAGCACCCCGGTGGCCGCAACCCGGAACGCTATCCGGTGAACGCCAATGAAGCCGAGGGCCGCCGGCTGGCACGGTTTACGCCGTTCGGCCACAGCCCCGGCCGGATCGAGCTGCAGCCGCCACCCGCCAACGACGGCTTTCCCTTCACTCTCGACCTGCGGCGACGCGGCGACGGTCAGACCAATCCCTGACTGGCGTCGGACTCTTCGTAAGTGCCGGGGCAGGTGACGAGGCGACCATCGAGGCGAATTTCGGGAACCCGGGTCGTCAGTGAGGAAAGGAACTCGCGGTCGCGCGAGACGAAGATCGTCGTTTCCCCTCGACTTCTCGGGTGCCGTGCGGTGCGACTCGATCGACCTCGTTGACAAGAGCGCCGGCTCTACCCGCTGACGCCGAAGAGCCGCATCAGCGGGGGCAATCGGGCCCACGTCATGGTCGCGGGGGGCCGCTGCAGCCGCTTGGCGGGAGCGCGCAGGCCCTGGGAACTGCGAAACGCCGATCAACTGGCGGCTCCCAGCCCTCAGGCCTGACCGGATCGCCGAGGTGATACGGCGCAGACGGCAATGGCGCGCCAACTCCCTGGATTGACGATGGGCTGCCGGAGCGAGGATACTTTAGGAATGGCGGGTGAATTTTCTATCCTCACCATGCTTGGGCGGGTGCGCAGGGTCAACTCGACCACGTTCTGCTACGAACGGCACGAAGGCGCCTGATCATGGACCTCGTCATCACCGCGCTACAGAGTGGATTGGCCAGCCTGGCTGCCTATCTGGCGGCGCATGTTCTGCTCTGCCTGGTGCCGGCCTTCTTCATTGCCGGCGCCCTCTCCGCATTAATGCCGCCGGCGTCGATCACACGCTTTCTCGGGCCGGAGGCGCCGGCGTGGGTGGCCTATCCGGCCGCCGCCGGGGCTGGCAGCCTGCTCGCAGTCTGCTCCTGTACCGTGCAGCCGCTTTTCGCCGGCATTTACAAGAAAGGTGCCGGGCTGGGGCCGGCGATCACCTTCCTCTTCTTCGCGCCGGCGGCCAACATCCTCGCGCTGTCCTACACCGGTGTCGCGCTCGGCGCCGACATCGCCATTGCCCGCATCGTGCTGGCACTCTCGTTCGGTATCGGCATTGGCATGATCATGGCCATCCTCTTCCGCAAGAGCGAAGCAGAACGGCAGGGCGATTCCCGCGTTTTCATCGGCAAGAGCCGGGTGCCCCCACGGACGCTGCTTTTCGTCGGCACGCTGGTAGCGCTGCTGATCGCCGGGACGCTCAAGGTCGATCTGCTCACCTCGCCGCTCTGGCAGCATACGTTGCCAGCACCCAATGCGGCCGGTGCGCAGGCGCTGCTCGACCGCTGGGTGCCGGCCAACGAGGCCACCGGGGCTGAGGCCTTGTCGCTGCAGGGTGCCGCGCTGATTGCGCTGCTTGCCGCCATCGGCGCGGCTGGCTGGCGCGGCCTCGGGCAGGTAGACACGCGCGTCGGCGGGCTGACCTGGCTGGCGCTGACGCTGACGGCCCTGACTCTGGTCTTCGCTGCCTTCGGCCTGCGAGTCAGCGATGCCGGGCTGACCATGACGCTCACCGGCCGCACGCTGGCCGTGCCGCTGCTCTGCCTGGCGCTACTGTCACAAGCGCGTGGCTTCGACGCGTGGGACATGCAGCAATGGCTGTGGGAAACCTGGCGCTTTGTGAAGATGATCTTCCCCCTGCTGGTGGTCGGCGTGTTCATCGTCGGCGTCATCCGCGTCTTCATCGAGCCGCAGTGGATC
>SSGN01000152.1 GCA_008016945.1 Flavobacteriales bacterium | reverse complement strand
TTCTCCGCCAGCTCGCGCATGTTCACGCCGCTCATGCCCTTGGTGCGGAAGAGCTTCATGGCGGCCGCCACGATGCGCTGCCGGGTCTCGTTGTCCTTGGGCTTACCCATTCGGGTAACAAAGGAAGGGGAATTTACCCGGATGGGCAAAGTTCGGGCACGTCTGTAGAGGCTCTATGGTTCATCCGGGATCCCGCGTGAGCGATCGGAGCGGCACCCCGCAGCGCCCCCGGCCCGGAAGCCGGGGGTGCGAGGAGTACAGCGGAAAGCGCGACCCTGAGGCTCTGCGAGGGGGCACGCCCATATCCCCCCTCACCCCACCACCGGCATCTCCAACCCCCGCAGCTCCCTTGCGAAACCCTCCAGCTCGGCACGGAACCGCTCCACGTTCGCGGCGGCTTTTGTCTTCATGGCGGGCAACAGCTCGGTGTAGTAGCGCATGCCCTCTTCCAGGTTGCTGCGGAAACCCGCGAAGTAGCGCTGCTGCCGCACGGTGACCGCCTGACCCGCCTGCTGCAACTCGCGCTTCAGGTGGTCCACGTAGAGTGACAGTTCCTTCATGAACATGTGCGGACGGTCCACGCCGGCGAGCAGGTCCGTGCGGCCGTGGATGTGATCCACCATGGTGCGCAGCGACACCACCTGGTTGAAGTAGGCCGTGTTGGGACCGGGGCAGATGGCCACGGCCTCCAGCTTGTGCGCCGGGGTCATGCCCGCGATCAGCAGTGCCGAAGCGCCCAGGCCTTCGCAGAGGCAATCCTTCTCCGTCACGGCGGTGATCTGCTGTTCCATGGTGGCGGCATCCGCACCGCTGGCCTTGATCTGTTTGATCTTCAGGTCCTGGTACTGGCGCGAGGCCGTGCAGATGGGCTGCGCGGTGAACTCGGTGTTGCTGCTCAGGTACTTCTTGTAGCACGCACTGCCGGGCCTTCCCTTGGTGATGCGCGCCTGGCGTTGATGCTCCGAGGTGCTGGGCCTGAAGTTGTGGAAGGGCACGCCGAGCGGCGATGCCCAACTCAGGTAGAAGTCCGAAGGCCGGGCATGGATCAGCTGTTCCATGGTGGCGGCATCCACATTGGTGGCCTCCGGCACCAAGAGGAAGGGGCTGCCCCAACCGGTGCCATCGAGCGCATAGTGTTCCCGTAGGAATCGATCCTCGGCGGCCGTACCGATACCGCCCTGCGCGGTGATGCGCATGGCCGGCGGTTCCATGAAGGATGCGTGGCCCGCCGCGACAAGGGCCTGTTGGCACAGCGTGAATAGTTCCGTGGCGATGGCCTCGCGCTGCGCCTTGAGGTCCTCGAGGATGGGACCCATCAAAAGACCTTCGGTGGCGAAGGCATGTCCGCCACAGTTCAGGCCCGACTCCAAGCGGTACTCCGATACCCACAAGCCCTTCTTCGCCAGCAACCGGCCTTGGACCAGCGAGGAGCGCACATCGCTCACCTTCAAGATGATCCGCTTGCGCAGCACGCCCTGGGCATCGGGCCTGAGATCGGCGAACCGTGTGATGTAGTTGTACAACCGCGGGTTGTACCCCGCACTGAGCACCACCGCGGAGCGCAACGTGCTGTTGGCGAATCCACGGAAAGCGCTCATGGCATCGCAATACTCCTCGGGCAAGGGATCGCCCGCCTTGTCGTAGTTCACGGGGTCGATCTTCGCCATGATGTTCACATCGATGGCACCGGGTACCATCGCCAGCCGGAGCTCCTGCTCCACGGCGTCCCGCTCCTTCCCCGGTGCCATGGCGAGCATGACGATGTACCGCTGTTTCAAGGGTGAAGCATCGGGGAGCAACTCGAAATACCTCGTGCTGTCGCTGCCCGGCTGGAACGGAGCTTGTCGCACGCGTTCCATGTTGCGGTCCACCAGCCGTTGCAGCAGATCCAGGTAGGCGGTGATCCGCTGCGCCCGATGATCCAATTCCTGCTTGGCGATGGGCAGGAACGGTTCACCCGCCAGGCCGCAATGGTGCTCGCGCATGCGCTCCACCAACTCGTCCTCGATGATGGAGACCACCGAGGAAATACCGAAATGCGCCACCTTCAAGGGAGTGTCGATGGTGTAACCCAGCCCCATCACGGGGATGTGGAAGGTGTGGGGGCGTGGCGTGGGATCGGGCATCTGTGTGGATCGGCCCCCAAAGCTCCGACCCTGACGACCGTCACGAACTGACGCATATCATGATCCGTACCGAAAGCGCCGAAGAACTTACGGAAACACCGCCTGGCCCAAGGGCGACACGGGCCTGATGCCTGACGATGCGCAACCCCGGTGTCGGTGGCTGGCGGCCGTGGACTGGCCCTGGCAGCGAAACCCTACATTTGAACACCTAACACCCTTGAACCATGCGTATACTCTCCGCATTCGCTCTCACGATCCTGGGCATTTCCACCAACGCACAAGTCACGCTCACCAACAGCATGTTCCCGATCGGCACGTTCACCGACCGGTTGTACATCATCACGGACACAGGCACCGCGTCGATCCCCACCGACGGGGCGAACCAGACGTGGGATCTGAGCTCCGTGACACTTCAGGAGATCGGCACCTTCACCCATGGGCCGGCCGCCGCAACGCCCTACGCCGCCACCTACCCCACGGCCAATATCGCCTGGCATATGGACATGGGGGTATTGGGCAGCAACTACAGCTATTTCGCTACTTCGGCAACGGGCATGTCGCTGGTGGCCACCGACGTGCCCGACGAACCCGATGTATATAGCGACCCCATGCAGGTGTTGTCCTTCCCGCTGTCCTTGAACGGAACTTTCTCCGACCCTTGGACCGACGCGGAGGGCTCCGGCACAGTGAGCTGGGTCTACGGTGGCCATGGCACCGCCATCACCCCGGTGGGCACCTTCGCCAATGTGGTTAAGCTGGTGAACGAGGACGATGAGGTCGTGCTCTGGCGCACGTCGCCCTTGGTGCCGTTGGTCCTCAGCATGAATGGCCTGCTCCTCGCCGTTGGGCCTCCCGCCACCGGCATCGTGGAACTGGGCACCGAGCCGCTCAGCATCCACCCCGTGCCCTGCATGGACCGCTTGACCGTTGAGGCCACCGCCGCAGCTCCATGGCGCATCATCGATATGCAAGGCCGCACGGTCCTCGAAGATCGGTTCACGCAGACCGGCGCCGCCACCCTCCCCACGGAGACCCTGCAACCTGGAAGCTACGTGCTTCACCTGGCCGCCCCGAACGCCCCTCGCATGGCGCGCTTTGTGAAGCAATAAGCCTGGGAAGCCCCCCCCGCGAACGCCGACCTCCGTTCCGAGGTCGGCGTTTGCCATTGTCGGGGATCTGTGCAACTTCGTAGACCGGCGCACCAGTGTCGGCCACACGAACCATGAAGCGTACGATCCGTGCCAGTCAAGACAACTCTTCCGGCACTCCCTTCACTCCCGGCGTGGAAGCCGGTGGCTTCGTCTTCATCAGCGGACAGATCTGCCAGGTGTTCAACACCGTGACCCTACGCAAGGACAACATCACCATGGAGACCACGCAGGTGATGGAGAATCTGGGGGCCGTGCTCAAGGGTGCCGACCTGGGCTATGAGCATCTGGTGAAGTGCACCATCTACATCACGAACCTGCAGTACTATGCCGAGGTCAATCGCGTCTACCAGACATACTTCACGGTAGGGGATCCGCCTGCACGCGAAACGTTGGGTGTCAAGGACCTCCCGCGCGGCGTGAACGTCATGATCAGCGCCATCGCGTACAAAGGTTGATCGGATCCGGCCGGTGATCAGTCCCTGAAAAGGGTCTGCAAACGGGTCAGTGTGGCCAGCTCCGACTTATTGGTGTGCCCGAACGCATCGGTGATGGCCGTTGCCGTATCGAGCACCATGCGCTTCAAGCCCGGGTCGAACATCGTCACATGTTCCTGGTACGAATCCTCGAAGCGTTGGAAGGCCTGTTTCGCGTCCAGCTTGTTGTCGCGCGCGTAGTCGAAGCTCATGCTGATGTACTCCGCAGCATCAACCCCGAACTCGTCGCGACTCGATTCCAGCGGCATCCACTGCTTCTTCACCAACTCGTTCAAGGCATCCACCTCCGCCTGCCTCACCTGGCCATCCCCTGCAGCAATGCTGTAGAACAGGAAGCCGAGGTTGGTGTACATCTCAACGAAAGTCTCTGCGGTGCTCATGCCAGCAAGGTACGCTCCATGCAAGGAGCTCGACTGACGGATGTCAGGAGCTTGTGTCGACCTTCGTAGGATCAGCCATGGAAAAGACCGTATTCCTCCTCTTGTTCCGGGGTGTCGGCGGACCGGTACAGCTACCGGTGGCCGAACTCCGCGCCGCACTGACCAAGGCGGGCTTCAAGCAGGCTACCACGTACATCAATAGCGGTAATGCGCTCGTGCGCAGTTCCCTTTCCCGGGAGGAGACCCTGGCGAAGGTCGCGGATATCTGCAGGAAGAAGTTCAACTATGAGCGGCCGATCTTCGCCGTAACCGCCTCCGAGTGGGCTTCCGTGATCTCGCATGACCCGTACCCGAAGAAGGCCGAAGGCAAGCATGTGCACGCGGTGCTGCTGGCCGATGCGCCCAAGCCGGAGGCCGTGAAGGCCCTGCAGGCACTCGCGGTGGACGGCGAGTCGCTGGAAGTGTTGAAGTCCGGAAAGCGGCTCGGCCCTTACCAGGTGTGCTACATCCACACGCCGCACGGCTTCGGAACCAGCAAATTGGCCGAGAAGTTCGACAAGGGCATCGGCGTGGTGAACACCGCTCGCAATTGGAACACGGTATTGAAGATGCAGGAACTTGCCGCAGGCATGGAAGCATCGCGCGAATGAAGGACTTGCCTACCTTTGCACCATGCGCGGCTTCTTTGCAACGTGTATGTTGAGCCTGGCTTACCTGCTGGTGCTGATGCCCGATGCTGTCCGCGTTCCCGCATTGGTCGGCCATTACCTGGCGCACAAGGACCGGGCACCTGACCTTAGCGTGGCTGATTTCCTGGACCTCCATTACGGCAACGAGGACCATGGCGGCAACGGCGACACGCCTCATGAGCAGTTGCCCTTCCATCATCATCATCTGGTAGGCGACAACTGCAATCCCTCGGCGATCGCCGTCTCCACGACCACCCTGATGGAAGCCACGGTGGCCATTCCCCGCGCACACACCGGTATGCAACCGGCCGTGCTGCTGCCAGGCTATGAGAACGGCCTGATCCAGCCTCCGCGCTGCTGAGCCATCGCATTCCATGTGACCCAGGCCACAGCGGCCCTGGTGCGCGAATGCGATGATGCCGTCACCCATACGGTGACACAGGTCCGACCTTTCGCGACCTCCCTCCTTTCCTCTTCTCAACCCGATCCCATTCCCATGATCGAACGGATCATCCATCTATCCATACGCCACAAGGCAGCTGTCGGCGTAGGGATCCTCGTACTCATCATCGGTGGCGTGCTCGCCTTCCGAAGTCTGCCCGTGGACGCCGTGCCGGACATCACGAACAACCAGGTACAGGTGATCACGCTGGCACCCACGCTCGCCACGCTCGAGGTGGAACGCTTCGTGAGCTATCCGTTGGAGCAGGCCCTCGCCAGCCTCCCGCGCATGATCGAGCTGCGCAGCATTTCGCGCTTCGGCCTCAGTCAGGTCACGGTCGTTTTCGAGGACGGCATGGACACCTACCTGGCCCGACAGCTGGTGAACGAGCGCATCCAAGGGCTCGCCACCACCATGCCACCCGGTGTGGAGGCACCTTTCCTGGCACCGATGAGCACGGGCCTTGGTGAGGTGTTCCAATACGTGGTACGCGCGGACAGCGCCCACCAACATGCGTTCAACGCCATGCGGCTGCGTGAACTTCAGGACTGGGTGATCGGCAGGCAACTGCTCGGGATCCCCGGCGTGGCGGAGATCAACGGTTTCGGCGGACAGTTGAAACAGTTCGAGGTATCCGTGGACCCGGTGCGATTGAACGGGATGGGCATCAGCTTAGGCGGATTGATCGATGCCCTTGAACGCAACAATGCCAATACCGGTGGCGCCTACATCGAACACGCCAACAATGCCTACTTCATCCGCGGCGTGGGCCTCGCGACCAGCTTGGAGGACCTGGGGCGCATCGTAGTTGACACACCGAAGGAAGGAGCCCCCGTGCTGGTGCGCGATGTCGCGACCGTACGGCTGGGTGCTGCGCCCCGTTATGGTGCCATGACGCGCGACGGCGAAGGTGAAGTCGTGGGCGGCATCGTGATGATGTTGAAGGGAAGCAACGCCAGTGCCGTCGTGAGCGCGGTGAAGGAACGGCTGGACGTGATCCGCAACGGACTTCCGGACGGTGTTGTGATCGAACCCTTCCTGGACCGCGCCGATCTGGTGGACCGCTCGATGCACACGGTAAGGAACAACCTGCTCGAGGGCGCCTTGATCGTGATCCTCGTGCTGGTGGTCTTCCTCGGCCAGTTGCGTGCGGGCCTCATCGTGGCCAGCGTGATCCCATTGAGCATGCTCTTCGCCATAATCCTCATGCGCCTCACCGGTGTGACCGGCAACCTGATGAGCCTCGGAGCGATCGACTTCGGACTGGTGGTGGATGGCGCGGTGATCATCGTGGAAGCCGTGCTCTTCCGCATGCACCACCTGCCCAAGCGCGATGGGCTGCTGCCGCGAAAAGAGATGGACGACGAGGTGGAACATGCTGCAGGGCGCATGATGAGCGCCGCCACCTTCGGCCAGCTGATCATCCTGATCGTCTACATCCCGATCCTCGCCCTCAGTGGTGTAGAAGGCAAGATGTTCCGACCCATGGCCCTTACCGTGGTGTATGCCATCATCGGCGCGATCGTGCTCAGCCTGACCTATGTGCCGGTGATGAGCAGCTTGTTCATTCCCCGACGCACCGGCCCGAGCGTCACCATCAGCGACCGCATGATGGACCGCCTGGCGAAGGCCTACGCACCAATGCTGGAAAGAGCCCTTCGCCATACGCGGATCGTTCTCGGCACGAGCGTGGCCCTGCTCGCGGCGGCGGTCTTCGCCTTCACCCGGATGGGCGGCGAATTCATCCCCCAACTCGAAGAGGGTGACTTCGCCTTCCACAGCATCCTGCCCATGGGCGCCTCGCTAACCGCAAGTCTGGAGAACAACGAACGCGTCGAACGCATCATCAAACAGTTCCCCGAAGTGAAGGACGTGGTGAGCAAGACGGGCACCGCCGAAGTGCCGACCGACATCATGAGCGCCGAGATGACCGACGTGCTGATCCTGCTCCACGACAAGAAGGAATGGACCACCGGTCGCGGCTATTGGGAACTCGCCGACACGATGATCAAGGCCCTGAAGCACATTCCGGGCGTGTACTTCGAGATCAACCAGCCGATCCAGATGCGCACCAATGAACTGATGACGGGTGTCCGCCAGGACATCGCCATGAAGCTTTACGGCCCTGACATCGACACGCTCCTGCACTACGCCGGACAGGTGGCCTTGGCGGTATCGGACGTTCCTGGCGCCGGCGAACCAGCGATCGAGCGGGTGGAAGGCACACCCCAGATCACTATCACCTACGACCGGGAACGACTGGCCATGATGGGTGCCGATGTGGCCGATATGAACCGTGTGGTCCGCGCAGCGTTCGCCGGGGAACCAGCTGGTGCCATCTACGAAGGCGAACGTCGCTTCGATGTGGTGGTGCGGGCGGACAGCACGCGCAGGAGCAGCCTCGCGGACGTCGCTTCGCTCTATGTCAACACGCGGGATGGTCGCCCCATCCCCTTGGAACAGGTGGCCGAGGTGGCCTTCGTTCCCACGCCGGCGCAGATCACACACGAGAACGCGCAACGCAGGATCTACGTGGGCGTGAACGCACGCGGCCGCGACGTGGAGGGCCTGGTGACGGACATGCAGGCCCGTGTGAAGGAGAAGGTGAAGCTGCCGCCCGGTTACTTCCTGGAGTTCGGCGGTCAGTTCCAGAACCTGCGCGAGGCCAAGGCCCGCCTCAGCATCGCCTTGCCCGTGGCCCTGCTGCTGATCCTCCTGTTGTTGTGGACCACCTTCCGGTCCCTGCCCGATGCGCTGCTGATCTACACCGCGGTACCACTGAGCGCGATCGGTGGTGTGGCCGCCTTGCTGCTGCGCGGCATGCCCTTCAGCATCTCCGCCGGCGTGGGCTTCATCGCCCTCTTCGGCGTGGCCGTGTTGAACGGTATGGTATTGATCGGCACCTTCCGCGACCTGGCGGCGCAGGGCATGGGCGTGGTGGAACGCGTTCGGCATGGCACCGCAACGCGCCTGCGTCCCGTGCTGATGACCGCCTCCGTGGCCTCGCTCGGCTTCCTGCCCATGGCCCTGAGCAACGGTGCCGGCGCGGAGGTGCAACGGCCACTTGCCACGGTGGTGATCGGCGGATTGATCACCGCCACCATCCTCACCCTCCTGGTGCTGCCCGTGATGTACGTGCTCTACCACCGCCGCGAACTGCGCATCAAGGGAGCCACAGCCGCCATGACGATCGCCTTCCTGGTGCTTACCAGTTCCACGCAGGCACAGGTCCAACAGGTGGATCTGGAGCAGGCCCTGCGCATGGCCGGTACGAGCGCGCCCGCCCTACTCGCGGCGAATGCCGAAGCGGAACGGATGGACGCGCTCCGTGGGGCAGCAAGCGAGATCCCACGCACGGAGGTGACGTACATGCGCGGTCAGTACAATGCGTACACGCGTGACGACAACAACATCACCGCGGTGCAGACGATCCCCTTCCCCACGTTGATGGGGGCCCGCGCCGGGAGTGCCAGAGCCGAAAGTGATCTCGCGCAAAGCCAGCGTGATCTCGTCGGAACGGACGTGGACTGGAAGGTCCGCGCGGCATACGATCGCCTGCAATACCTCCACGCGCTCGAGGCCTGGTTGATGCGCGAGGACAGCACCTGGCAGGAATTGGCGCGGGTCACAACGCTGCGCGCCAGCACGGGAGATGTTCCACCGATCCAACAGGCCACGGCTGAAGCCCGAGCCGGCCGTTCGAGGGACGAACTCCAACGCCACCGCAACCTGCTCGATGCCGAACGCACCGCCTTCGGAGGTCTTCTCGGGCTCGACACACCGGCGGATGTGATCCCTGCACCTTTCATTCCGCTCACCACCACACCGGTCGATACCAGTGTCGTCGTTGGCCCGGAACTGGAGGTCCTGCACCAACGGATCACGGCAGCGGAACAGGCGCATCGGGTGGAACGCAACAGCCTACTGCCCGACCTGATGGTGGGCTACTTCAACCAGACCTTGATCGGGGCACCGCTGGATGCGGAAGGCACACGTCTCGCCGGCCCCAGGGACCGCTTCCAAGGCTTTCAGCTTGGCGTGTCGCTGCCCTTGTGGGCGCGGCCGCAAGTGGCGCGCAACCGGGCAGCCGGACTCCAGGAAGAAACCGCGCGACATGCCCTGGCCGAAGGCGAACGCCAGTGGCGCATGGAGGTCGCCAGTGCCTACCAACGCATCGCGAGCGACCATGCCACCATCACCTGGTATCAGGATGAAGCACTGCCCAACGCGGAACGCATCCTAAGCACATCCACCATGGCCTTTGGAACGGGCGATATCGCCCATGCCGAACACGTGCTCAACCTCCAACAGGCACTCTCCATCCGCCGTGGATACATCGACCTGGTCCACGACCACAACAGCAACGTCCTCCTTCTCCAACGCCTCACCGCCCACTGATCCTCACGGACATGAACAAGTTCCTTCCACTCACCTTCGTCGCCTCCTTGCTCGTCGCATGCAGCGATGCGCCGCCGGACGCCCACGACCATGAACATGCCGCACAACCTTCGGCATCGGATACCACACATCACCACGATGAGGACATCACGCTGAACGCCGAACAACTGCGCACCCTTGGCATACGTATCGCGGCGCTCGAGACCCGGTCCATGACCGGCAACCTGCGCCTGACCGGTCGCATCCTCTCCTCGCCTGTGAGCAAGGCCCGCATCACCAGCCCGATCGGGGCGAAGGTGGTCGATGTCCTTGTGGACGAGGGCGCCCATGTGCGCAAGGGCCAACCGCTGATCGCCCTGAACGACCTCGCCTTCTTCCGCATGCAGGAGGAATACCTGATGGCACGCGCCGATCAGGCCGTATCCGCCGCAGAGCGCGACCGGCAGCGCACCCTGTCGGAAGGCAATGCCAATGCGCGGAAGACCTTGCAGCAAGCCGAAGCGAAGGCCGTTAGCGATGAGGTGCGCATGCGTTCACTGGCAGGACAACTGCGACTTCTCGGGGTGGATCCCGACCAGCTGCAGGCCGACCAACTGCAACAACGCTTCGTGCTTCGCAGTCCGGTGGATGGGCGCGTGAACGGCATCAGCGTACACCTCGACGAGCGCGTGGAACCCACGACCGTGGTGGCGGAGGTGATCGACCTGCACCACTTCCATGTGCACCTGAACGCCTACGAGCGCGACCTGGCGCGGTTGAAGGAGGGGGTCTCCTTCGACTTCGACGTGATCAACCTGCCGGGCGAACGCTTCAAGGGAGAGGTCTTCAGCATCGGCCGCACCTTCGATAGCGATGGACGTTCGATCCCCGTGCATGCGCACGTGACGCAAGGCAGTGAGAAGCTGGTGGAAGGCATGTCGATCAGCGCGACGATCCCGACGTCCAATGCCACCATGCTGGCCGTGCCCGAGAGCGCCATCGCGATGTCGGGCAACGAGTCCTTCATCTACCTGGATGATGGGGGAACCCCGGACGGAGGACAGCGCTTCCAAGAGGTTCCGGTGATCCTCGGCCCGAACGATGGCGGCATGCGCGCCATCACGCCGGTCAATCCGATCCCCGAGAACGCCCGGATCGCGATGAACGGAGCCTTCCAACTCCACAGCATCCTGACCATCGGCACGGACCACGAGCATTGACCGCTGAGCGGGACAGACAAGAGCACATCGCCCTTATCGGATCGCCTTCCGCAGGCGTAGCTTCGCGCCGTTCCGAACCCGATGCCCGCGCACTGCGGCACCGGGTTTCGGGCGTTTGTGCGACCATGAACGAGCACCTAAGCGAAGGGGACCAAGCACCGGTCGACCTCACACCCTATTGGAAGGATACCATCGAACGGCACAAACTCTTCACCGCATCACGGCCCCAACACCGTTGCGTTCGTTGGCTGATGGAACACATACTCGATGCGGGCTATTCCAAAGGCTTGTTCCCGGGTACATCAGCGTATGGCCTATTGATCTCGGTTCCTCTGGAAGGAAAAGTGAATTACAAGCACACTCTCCACGTCGGTTATGATGAGTTGGCCCATGTGGTAAACCTCAACATGAAGATCTGGCCCACAGAACAGCGGTCACCTGAAGATTCGAAGAGCGCGACGAAATGGTCCACCACCTGCCAGCCCTCAGAACTCATCGACTCGTTCGAGCACTTTCTTAATGAACATCCAGACTGGTCTCGCGCAGCGCGCAATACGTAGCATGACCTCCCTCCCCGACCTCCTCTCCCTCTACCGCTCCGATCCCCGCGTGGCCCGCGTGACGGATGGCCTGCGCGCGCAAGCCGCGCGCGTGCAGATCGCCGGCACCATCGGCTCTGCGCAGGCATTGATCGCCAATGCGGTGATCGAGCGGCTCGGTGGCGTGCATGTCTTCGTGCTCACTGACAAAGAAGAAGCCGCTTACTTCATCAACGACCTTGAAGCCCTGCGCAACAAGGAAAAGGACGCTCGCTATGCCAAGAAGGAAGAGGACCTGCTCTTCTATCCCGCGCCATCGCGTTCGCCGTACGATCCAGAAGGGCACCACGATGGTGAGCGCGTGAGCCGCACTGAAGTGTTGGAGGCGCTCATGAAGAAGCCCGAGCGGCTCATCCTCATCACCTACCCCGAAGCACTGGTCCCGCTGGTGATGGGCAAGGAGGAGATGGCGAAGAACACGCTCACCGTCAAACGCAACGAAGAGTTGCCGATCGACACCTTGGAGGAATGGCTGCACGAGACCGGCTTCTCGCGGGTGGAGTTCGTGTACGAGCCGGGGCAGTTCAGCATCCGCGGCGGAATCGTGGACGTGTTCAGCTACGGCAGCGACAAACCCTACCGCATCGAGCTCTTTGGCGACAACGTGGAAAGCGTGCGCCGCTTCGATCCGCAGGACCAACTGACCGTGGAGCGTCTGGCCGAAGCGGTGATCGTGCCCGACCTGCAGGACGAGGACGCTGCGCGTCAGCAGAACTTCTTCGCGCAACTGCCCGAGGATGCCGTGCTCTGGCTCCGCGACCTGCAAGCCATCGGCGATGCGGCGACAAAGCAGTTGAAGTTGCTAAGCGAGGCCTACGAGAAACTGCCGGAGCGGGAGAAGTATCCGACGCCGAAAGAACTGCTCGCGACGGATAGTGAGTTGATCAAGGGGACCTTGGGTTTCAGGAAAGTCTTTTGGGCCACTGGCCACTTGCCACTGGCTTCTGGCCCGACCTCCGACGGGCCAGAAGCCAGCAGCCAAAGGCAAGTGGCGCATTCTGTGGATTTCCAACAACGCCCCCAACCCACCTTCGCCAAGGAGTTCAAGGTGCTCAGCGGAGATCTGCACAACAAGCAGAACGCGGGCTACACCAACCTCATCGCGTGCAACAGCGCGAAGCAGAGCGAGCGGCTCTACACCATTTTCAATGACATGGAGCACGAGGTGGCCTTCACGCCGCTGGTGCTCGACCTGCACGAGGGCTTCATCGACCCCGAGCTGAAGCTGGCGCTGTACACCGACCACCAGATCTTCGAGCGCTACCACCGGTATCGCCTCAAGGAAGGTTTCCGCAAGAACTCACAGGCGCTCACGCTGAAGGAGCTCACGCAACTCAAGCCGGGAGACCTGGTGGTACACATCGACCACGGCGTAGGTATTTTCAGTGGACTCGAGACGATCGACGCCGGCGGAAGCATGCAGGAGGCGATCCGCCTGAAGTACCGCGACGGCGACATCCTCTACGTGGGCATCCACAGCCTGCACCGCGTGAGCAAGTTCAGCGGCGAGGAAGGCGGCAAGGCGCCGAACGTGAGCAAGCTCGGCACGCCCGCCTGGCGCAACCTGAAGGAGAAGACCAAGGCCAAGGTGAAGGCGCTGGCCTTCGACCTGATCAAGCTCTACGCACAACGCAAGAGCAAGCCGGGCTTCGCTTTCCAGCCGGACAACTACCTGCAGCACGAACTGGAGGCGAGCTTCATCTACGAGGACACGCCCGACCAGGAGAAGGCCACGCTCGACGTGAAGCGCGACATGGAGAAGAGCACGCCGATGGACCGGCTCGTCTGCGGCGATGTCGGCTTCGGCAAGACGGAGGTCGCGATCCGCGCGGCGTTCAAGTCGGCCTGCGATGGCAAGCAGGTTGCGGTGCTGGTGCCCACCACGATCCTCGCCTTGCAGCATTGGAAGAGCTTCTCGGCGCGCATGAAAGGTCTACCGGTGCGCGTGGACTACATCAACCGATTCCGCACCAGTGCGCAGCAGACACAGATCCTCAAGGATCTGAAGGAAGGGAAGATCGACATCCTCATCGGCACGCACCGCCTGGTAAGCAAGGACGTGGTGTGGAAGGACCTGGGCCTGATGATCATCGACGAAGAGCAGAAGTTCGGCGTGAACGTGAAGGACAAGTTGAAGACCATCCGCGCCAACGTGGACACGCTCACCCTCACCGCCACACCCATCCCGCGCACCTTGCAGTTCAGCCTCATGGGCGCGCGCGACCTCAGCATCATCAGCACGCCGCCGCCCAACCGCTACCCGGTGAGCACCATGCTGCAGCC
>SSGN01000096.1 GCA_008016945.1 Flavobacteriales bacterium | reverse complement strand
CGTTGATCGCTCCCAGACGGCCCACAGGGATCGTGCGGCGTAGGTCAGGGTCACGGTCGGGTCACGACCTCAGGCGCACCCGAAGGGGTGCTGCAACAGTGGACCTCGCCATCGGTGCATAGCTCTTCGATCAACCGTTGTGTCCGGAGCTTACGTCCGGTGGCGCGCAGGTGATAGTGCGTATCGTGGAAGGAGGTGTCGGGAAAGACCACTGCGGCCGCTTCGCCAAGCAAGGGGATACCCGCCCGTCGCATCCGCTGCTCGATCTCAAGCTCCAGGTCGGGTCGGCGGCTACTGCTGGCCACACACGACCAGACGAAGACCACCTTCGCACCCTTCCGCTCGGCGTTCGCCACCGGACGTAAGCTCCGGACACAACGGTTGATCGAAGAGCTATGCACCGATGGCGAGGTCCACTGTTGCAGCACCCCTTCGGGTGCGCCTGAGGTCGTGACCCGACCGTGACCCTGACCTACGCCGCACGATCCCTGTGGGCCGTCTGGGAGCGATCAACGGTGCGTTGGTGCGGGTACGTTCCATGGGACCGAACCCTCGTGACCGGCACGTTGGTGCATGGTCAATCCTTCTTCTCCGGGACCAGGACGAAGATCTCTTCGTTGTCGCGCTTCATCAGGTAGCGTTCCCGGGCGAATTTCTCCAGCAGGGCCTTGTCGCTGCTCAGTTCGTGCAGCTGTTCCTTGGTGCGTGCGATCTCCTGGGTGTAGTAGGCCTGCTGGTCCTGCATGCGGCCCAGCTCACGGCTGTTCTTGAAGGTGGTCCACGCGTCGTTCTGGTCGAAGAAGGCGATCCAGCACAACAGGCACAGCGCGGTAGCCACGTACCGGTTGCGCAAACGTGCGGGTATGCGGTCCAGCACCTTCTTCATGGCGGCGAAGCTACCGGGCATCAGGAAGGGAACGGGGTGCCGCGCAGCTTTGGTATTCCACGATCCCCTGTTGGGGATCAGACCGCTCCGCGCTTGCCCAGCTCGATCACCTCAAGGCCGTGCACCTTGCCAGCCTCCAGGCCGAAGCGCAGCAAGGTGCGCACCTGGTGCCAGCCGTGCCTGCCCGCAGCGCCAGGGTTCAGGTACAGGCAGTTCACGGCCGGGTCGAACTGTGCGGCGCAGATGTGCGAATGCCCACAGATGAACAGGTCGGTGGGGGTGGAGCGCAGTGCGGCCAGCACCGGTGGCGTGTAGCGCGGAGGTCTTCCGCCGATATGGGTCATCCACACCCGGACCCCTTCGGCCGCGAACCGCAAGTGCTCGGGGTAGGCCTGGCGTACCCGGCCATCGTCGATGTTGCCATGCACCGCCTTCAGCGGTTTCCAACCGGCCAGCTCATCGGCAACGCCCGGACCGAGGTCGCCGGCGTGCCAGACCTCGTCGCACAACGCGAAATGTTCCTGCACACGGGGGTCCAGCCAGCCGTGGGTGTCGCTGATGAGGCCGATCCGGGGCATGGGGGCAAAGGAACGGCCGGGGATGTTCCCAGCGGCAACGAGCGGGTACCTTTGCGCACTTCCGCGCATGGAGATCCTTCCTCGCTTTTTCCTTCAGCTCGCCTTCGATGGCACCCCCTACCGGGGCTGGCAGCGCCAGCCGGCGGCGCCCACGGTGCAGGAGGAGGTGGAGAAGGCCTTGCGTATCGCCCTGCATGTTCCGGATCTGTTCGTGGTGGGCTGTGGACGTACCGACACCGGGGTCCATGCCACGGACTACTACCTCCATTTCGATGCACCGACCGACCGTACCATCGACGAGCGGCTGGTGTACAGCCTCAACAGCATGCTGCCGGACAGCATCGCCATCAAGCGTGTGATCCCCGTGGCCGACGATGCCCATGCCCGCTTCAGTGCCACGGAGCGGGGCTACACGTACCTGATCCTCCGCCGCAAGGATGCCTTCATGGCCGATCGTGCCCATGTGCTGCATCCCCCCCTGGATGTGGCAGCCATGAATCAGGCGTGCGCATACCTCATCGGTCGGCAGGATTTCAGCAGTTTCTGCAAGGCGGGTAGCGATTCCAAGACCATGCTCTGCGATGTACGCCTGGCGCAATGGACCGAGGAACCCAACGGATACCGGTTCCGCATTCGGGCCGATCGTTTCCTGCGCAACATGGTGCGCGCCATCGTGGGTACGTGCATCCGGATCGGTAAGGGCCAGGCGCCGCCGGACAGTATGCGGGAAGTGATCGAGGCCCGCGATCGTGGAGCGGCAGGTAAGAGCGCGTCCGCACGTGGCTTATACCTGGAGCATGTGGTGTACCCCTTCATCCCCAGTGGCTCCGTATGAGCAAGGCGTCGGCATCCCAGAAGGAGAAGTCCAGAGCCACCGCCCAGGGCAAGGCCTTCGATCGTAAGCTCTTCGCGCGGGTCTTCGCTTTCACCGGACCATATCGTGGGATCTTCTGGGCGGCGGTCGCCCTGACCCTGGTCCTGAGCATCGTTGGGGTGATCCGGCCCATCATGTTGGGCTGGCTGGTGGACGTGGCCGCCAGTACCTACGAGCAGCTCTTCGCGATCACCGAGTCCTCCAACTGGAACGCTCGCAGCATCGCCTGGGCCGCGGGCATCACCAAGGTTTGGTTCGGTCCTGGGACCGCCACGCTGCTCTGGGTGATCACCATCGTGGTGCTGGTCCTGCTCGTGGCCGAGACCGTGGTGCAGTTCTATCAAGCCTACTGGACCGCCTGGCTCGGACAGGCCGTCACCTTCGACTTACGGCAGAAGCTCTACGCCAAGGTGTTGTCCTTCAAACTGCGGTATTTCGATCGCACCCCCATCGGTACGCTCGTTACCCGCGTGATCAGCGATATCGAGACCATCGAGGACATCTTCTCCCAGGGCTTGCTCATGATCATGGGCGATATCCTCAAGCTGGTGGTGGTGGTGGTGGTGATGTTCGTGTACAACTGGAAACTCGCACTGCTCAGCATGGTGCCGATCCCACTGTTGCTTTGGAGCACCAACATCTTCAAGAACAGCATCCAGAAGAGTTTCCAGGATGTGCGCACGCAGGTGGCCCGCCTCAACGCGTTCGTGCAGGAGCATATCCAGGGCATGGCCATCGTGCAGCTCTTCGGCCGTGAGGCCCAGGAGTACCGGAAGTTCCAAGCGATCAACCGCGAACACCGCAAGGCCCATATCCGCAGCGTTCTGGCCTACAGCATCTTCTTTCCCGTGGTGGAGGTGCTCAGCGCGGTATCGCTCGCCTTCCTCGTGTGGTGGGGGGTGAAGGATGTGCTGGCGGGAGAGGCCACCTTGGGCGACATCTTCGCCTACATCCTTTTCATCAACATGTTGTTCCGGCCCATCCGCCAGCTGGCCGACCGGTTCAATGTGCTGCAGATGGGCATGGTGGGCAGCGAACGTGTCTTCAAGGTGCTGGATACCGAGGAGACCCTTCCCGACCTGGGCACGCGGGGCACGGAGGGGCTGAAGGGCGATATCCGATTCCAGGATGTTTGGTTCGCCTACGAAGAGGAGAACCATGTGCTCCACGGCATCACCTTCCACGCCCGTCATGGTGAGATGGTGGCGTTGGTCGGAGCCACGGGGTCCGGCAAGAGCAGCACCATCAACCTTCTCAGCCGGGCCTACGCCTTCCAGCGTGGTGAGATACTGCTCGATGGGCACGACATCCACAGCTATCGGCTCGCCGACCTCCGGCGGTGCATCGCGGTGGTGTTGCAGGACGTGTTCTTGTTCAGCGACACGGTGCACCATAACATCACGCTCGGCGATCCGTCCATCTCGCGCGCCGAGGTGATCGAAGCGGCGAAGTCCGTGGGCGCGCACGAGTTCATCATGCGCCTGCCGGATGGTTATGATACGGAGGTGCGCGAGCGCGGCAGCATCCTCAGCCTGGGCCAGCGGCAGCTCATCGCCTTCATCCGGGCGGCGGTGGTCAAGCCTAAGGTGCTGGTGCTCGATGAGGCCACCAGCAGCGTGGATAGCACCAGCGAGCAGCTGATCCAGCAGGCCACGGAGAACATCACCAAGGGGCGCACCAGCATCGTCATCGCCCACCGCCTCAGCACCATCCAGAAGGCCGATCGCATCATCGTGCTCGATAAGGGCCGTATCATCGAACAGGGCGACCATCAGTCGCTGCTGGCGCAGGACGGGCCGTACCGGAAGTTGTACGAGCTGCAGTTCAGGTAGAACGTGGCGTGCCAGCGCCACACCCCCGTACCGATCAATGTGCCGCCAGGTGCCGTCCCGTATAGGAGCCCTTCACCTTCAGCAGACCTTCCGGCGGACCTTCGTACAGCACGGTGCCACCGCCGTCGCCGCCTTCGGGGCCGAGGTCGATGATGTGGTCGGCGCGCCTGATCACCTCCGTGTTGTGTTCGATCACCAGCACGCTGTGGCCGTTGGCGATGAGCATGTCGAACGCCTTCAGCAGTTTGGCGATGTCGTGGAAGTGCAGGCCGGTGGTGGGTTCGTCGAAGATGAAGAGGGTGGGTTTCTCCTCCTGGCCCTTGGTAAGGAAGCTCGCCAGCTTGATCCGCTGAGCTTCGCCGCCGCTCAGGGTGCTGCTGCTCTGGCCCAGCTTCACGTAGCCCAGGCCCGTTTCCTGCAACGGCATCAACTTGTTCACCACCCGCTGGCAGGCTGCCGAGGTGGCCGCTTGGGCCTGGAAGAAGGCGATGCCATCGTCCACGGTCATGTCCAGCACTTCGGCCACGTCGCGGCCCCCCACTTTCACGTCCAGGATCTCCTCCTTGAACCGTTTGCCGTGGCAGGCTTCGCAGGGTAGGCTGATGTCGGCCATGAACTGCATCTCGATATGCACCTGGCCTTCGCCCTGGCATACTTCGCAACGTCCGCCATCCACGTTGAAACTGAAGAAGGCCGGTCGGTACCCGCGCATCTTCGCCACGTCCACTTCGCTGAACAACTGCCGGATCTCGTCCCACGCTTTCACGTAGGTGACCGGGTTGCTCCGGCTGCTGCGCCCGATCGGGTTCTGGTCCACCATCTCCACGGCGTGGATCCGGTGGATGTCGCCCTCCAAGGTCCTGAACTCGCCCGGCCGCTCGCTGATGCCTTCGAGTTCGCGCTTCACCGCCGGGTACAGGATGCGTTTCACCAACGTGGTCTTGCCGCTGCCGCTCACTCCGGTCACCACGGTGAGCATGTTCAGTGGGAACGCCACATCGATGTCCTTCAGGTTGTGCTCCCGGGCACCGCGCAGGACGAGCTTGTCGCGCACCGTCTTCTGGTGGGTGGGCCGTGGGATCACCTCTCTTCCGGTGAGGTAGCGTGCGGTGAGGCTGTCGCTGTGCAACAGCTCCGCATGGGTGCCGGAGAACACCACTTCGCCGCCGTGCGAACCGGCCATGGGCCCCATATCGATGATGTGGTCGGCCGCTTTCATCACCTCCTCGTCGTGTTCCACCACGATCACGGTATTGCCCAGGTCGCGCAGCTTCCGGAGCACTTCGATCAGGCGCAACGTGTCGCGCGGATGAAGGCCGATGCTGGGCTCGTCGAGGATGTACATGCTGCCCACCAGGCTGCTGCCCAAGGAGGTGGCCAGGTCGATCCGCTGGGTCTCTCCACCGCTCAGGGTGTTGCTGCGTCGCTCCAGGGTGAGGTAGCCCACGCCCACATCGACCAGGTAGCTCAGGCGGTTGCGGATCTCCTTCAACAGGCGCTCCGCGATGCGTTGGTCGTTCTCGTTCAGCTCCAGGTCCTGGAAGAAGCGTGCGCATTCCGTGATCGGCATGCGGGCCAGCTCGGTGATGTCCTTGCCACCGACCTTCACGTAGCGGGCCTCCGGACGGAGCCGCGTGCCGTGGCACAAAGGGCACGTGGTCTTGCCCCGGAAACGGCTGGAGAGCACCCGGTACTGGATCTTGTAGCTCTTCTCTTCCACGTATTGGAAGAATCGGTCGATGCCATGCACGCCTCGCGCTCCTTTCCACAGCAGGTCGCGTTCCGCCGCCGTGAGGTCGCGGTACGGCCGGTGTATGGGGAAGTCGTACTTCGCGCTATCGCGGATGAAGTGGTCTTTCCATTCGCTCAGCTTCTCCCCGCGCCAGGGGGCCACGGCCTCGTCGTAAACGCTCAGGCCCTTGTCGGGGATCACCAGGTCGGCATCGATGCCGATCACATGGCCGAAGCCCTCGCAGGTGGGGCAGGCGCCCACCGGGTCGTTGAAGCTGAACAGGTTGGGTGAGGGTTCTTCGAAGGTGATCCCATCGAGCTCGAACCGGTCACTGAAACCGAGTTGGCGGGGCTTCCCTTTGCCATCCTCGCCCAACAGGATCAATTCACCCTGCCCCTCGAAGAACCCGCTTTCGGCGCTGTCGGCGGCGCGGCTGTCGTTCTCCGCATCGTCGGCCGTGGGGCGTGTCACGGTCAAACGGTCCATCACCAGGAACCAGGTGCCCTTGGGGGCGGCCTTCGCGCCGAGCACCTCGTCGATCCGGTGTACGGTGTTGCCGTCGTGCACCCGGGCGTACCCTTGTTGTTGGAGGATCCCGAAGTGTTCCTTCAACGTACGGCCCGCCGGTAGCCGGATCGGAGCCAGCATCAGCACGATGCTGCCCTCGGGGAAGGTGTGCAGGCCCCGCACCACGTCCTCCACGGTGTCGCGCTTCACCTCTTGGCCGGAGGCGGGGGAGTAGGTGTGCCCGGCACGGGCAAAGAGCAGCTTGAGGTGGTCGTACACCTCGGTACTGGTGCCCACGGTGCTCCGCGGGTTGCTCGTCATCACCTTCTGCTCGATGGCGATGGCCGGGCTGATCCCGATGATCCGGTCCACGTCCGGTTTCTCCAACCGCCCCATGAACTGGCGGGCGTAGCTGCTCAGGCTTTCCACGTACCGGCGCTGCCCTTCGGCGTACAACGTGTCGAACGCCAGGCTGCTCTTGCCGCTGCCGCTGAGCCCCGTGACCACCACCAGCTTGCCGCGTGGGATGTCCACGCTCACGTTCTTCAGGTTGTGCACGCGTGCGCCTTGCACCCGGATGAAGCCAGTATGGGCTCTCTTCGGGGGCACGGGGACCCCGTTCGAAGGCGGGGTGGCGGTGTTGGTGGGGGTTGAAGCAGGCAAAGGAGCGGCGAATTTAGGCATCGGTGGTGCCTTGGTCGTTCGGGATCGACTAACTTTGGGTTCGCAGTGGGAACATTAACGCGGCCTGCACAATAACCGACCTCAGGCAACGTTCTCCGCTTCAACTGCGTCCTAGAACCAAACGGGCCTGGTGCCCACGTTGTACCCAAAACCCTCGCCTATAGCACGGACTTTACCCTGACAGCTTTCGATCCGCTCAACCACGGACCAAAACAGGGAAGACCATGCTATCCAAGCGTTCAAGTGCCGCGCGTGCGGGTGGGCTCAACGATCAAGAACTCGTTCATGCCTACCTCGAAGGGAACGAACACGCCTTCGAACTATTGCTGAACCGCCATAAACGGAAGGTGTGGTCCCACATCTATCTGCTTGTGCGCGACCGGGAACTCACCGAAGACCTGTTCCAGGAGGCCTTCATCAAGGTGGTGCATACCCTGAAGACCGGGAAGTACAACGAAGAGGGCAAGTTCCTGCCTTGGGTGATGCGCATCGCCCACAACCTGGTGATCGACCATTTCCGGCGCGTGAAGAAGATGCCGCTGCTGCGGAGCACCGACGAGCACGACGTGTTCGCCACCATCGCGCAACCCGGTAAGAACGTGGAGCAACGTATGGTGAACCTGCAGATCGATGCCGATGTGCGCAACCTGATCGACCACCTGCCCGACGAGCAGCGCGAGGTGGTGCTCATGCGCACCTACCTGGGTATGAGCTTCAAGGAGATCGCCGAACACACCGAGGTAAGTATCAATACCGCCCTGGGTCGTATGCGGTACGCCCTGATCAATATGCGGAAGATGATCAAGGAGCATGACCTCATCTTGGATCGCATTTAGGGTGCCTCGAAGAACCTCGAACGGATGGCGCGCGCCGCTATCATTCGTCCAGACGAGGCGCTCCGAAGAGAGGATACTGGATCGAAGTATCCGACTGAGGAGCAACAAAGTTCGGGCGAATGAGAGCAAGCGATGGCCGCTGTGCTTCTTTCTCATGAACGCCGCCGGAACGAGGTGCTTCGAGGTGCCCTTTAGTGCAACTTCCTGAGTGTCAGTGGTCGGCGGCTCGCTTTCGGGTCGCCGATCGCTTTTTTGGCCATGGCGCAATACATCGGCGGTGAAGTCCGTTCAAAGAACACCGTAACCCATAGCCCGACCTACATGGCCCACTCTACCCTTCGAAAGAACGATGACCGCCGCGCAAAGAGAATGAAGATCAGCGAACAGGAGATCGGTCCGCGTGCTGCAAGCATCCAGCGCATCCTCGGTTACTCCAAGGCCCTGAAAGTGGTGGATGCCCCACCCATCGGCCAGATCCTGCTGCTGCTGAACTGATCCCTGCGAAGGCAGGCAACAAGGCGGACCGGCGCTCGTCGTCCGCAGATGGGGTGTGTTCCGTGCTCGTGCGCACGGCCGATCCAGGAATGCCTTGGCCCCTGCCGCCGTTTTCCGCTCCCGGGTTCTTGCGACCGGTCACACGGCGCGCTTGATCACTGCTCGTTCATCTCCCGGAAGCCGATCAACCGGCCACGCTGGGGATCCCATACCTTCAGGCGCAAGCAGCGGATGATCTCACCGGGCATCAGCGAGGTGGTCTTCGCCTTTTGCAGGGCGGGGATGGCCTTGAACACCTCCGGCAGACGATAGAAGGGGATCCGCGCGTTGAGGTGGTGGATGTGGTGGTAGCCGATGTTGCCGGTGAACCAATGCATCACCTTGCTCATCTTCATGTAGCTGCTGCTGCCCAAGGCGGCGTTCACGTAGCTCCAGCCATCCTTTTCGGCGAAGGTGGCCGTGGGGAAGTTGTGCTGGGCGTAGAACAGGTAGGCACCCAGGCCGAGCGCGATCAACGCTGGGGCCACAAAACCGAGCCAGAAGGCCGTCCAGCCCAGGGTAAGCACGATCAGCACGCCCATGCCGGCATGTAGGATCAACGCGATGAGGGAATCCCAGTGCTTGGCGCGGTTGTTCACGAACGAACGTACGCACATGCCGTACACGAACACGGTGAGGTAGCCGAAGGCGATGGTGAGCGGATGCCGGATGAAGAGATAGACGGAGCGTTCCTTGCGATCGAAGGTCTTGAACTTTTCCACCGTGACGATGGGGTAGGAGCCGATGCTGCTGGTGTACAGCTTGCTGTTGTGCGTATGATGGTGGTCGTGGCTACGCTTCCATATGCTGGTGGGCGCCAGTACGAACAGCCCCCAAAGGGTCATGACCCCATCGGCGAACTTGCTGTTCTGCAGGATGGCCTTGTGCTGGTGGTCGTGGTAGATGATGAACATCCGGGCGATCAACAGGCCGGCAAGAATGGCCCCGAGGATCTTCAGTGGAAGCGGTGAGGTGGGCCAGAAGATGGCGAAGTAGGCAGTGGCCAATGCCAAGCCGGTGGTGATCAGATGCCACCAGCTTCTCCACCGGACCTCCTTGGCGTAAGGCTTGGTGGCGAGGATCAGTTCTTTGTCGGGGTTCTCGGTCATTGAGCGTTCGGCGGGCGTCGGTGTTTCCACCGGCGGTGCGTCCAGAGCCAAAGGTCGGGATTGTTCCGGATATCACGTTCCAGTCTTCGGGTATGGATCTCGGTGATGCTCCCTTCGGCTGTGTTCTTCGGGTCGGGCACCAGGGCTTCCACCCGCATGTGGTAGTAGCCGCGCCGCGGTCGCGTGATGCTGATGTACACCACGGGATACCCGAGTTTCTTCGAGAGTGCTTCCGTACCCTGGAACACCGGCGTGTCCTGGTTGAGGAAGGTCATCCAGTAGGCGCGTTCCGGTGATGGTGTCTGATCGGCGATGAAGGCGGTCGCAGTGTTCAAGTGGCGGTCGCGCAACATGCTCTTGCTCGTTTCGCGCATGGTGTACAGGTTGGTGCCGTGGCGGGTGCGCATGCGGTGCATCAGCCCATCGAACCACTTGTTCTGCAACGGATGATAGATCACGTAGAGCTGCGGAAGCCCCGGCTCGGCACTGTATCGTGCACCGGCCAGCTCCCAGTTGCCGTAGTGCCCCAGGACCAGCACCACGCTCTGCCGTTGCTCCGCGTAAGCCCGTAAGAGTTCCGCGCCCTCGAAGGTCACTCGTTTGCGCACCGTGGCCGGCGAGATGGTCAGCGTCTTCAGCGTTTCCAAGGTCAGGTCACAGAACCATCCTTGGAAACGACGCGCAATGCCCTGTATCTCCACCTCGCTCTTCTCCGGGAAGCTGTTGCGCAGGTTCGTCAGGATCACCTTGCGGCGGTAGCCGATCATGGTGAAGAGCACGAAGTGCATCAGGTCGCTCATCCGATAGAGCAGTGGGAACGGCAGCAGAGCGACGCCGTAAATGAAGGGTAGGGCGAGGAAGTATCCGATGGCACCCATGGTACGGCACAAAGATCAGTGGAAAAGCGACCGCCTGCCGATCACGCTGCAGATGGGACAGCGCCATGGGTCGTGCCCTTTGGCCGGGCAGTGCTCTCGGCCGAAATAGATGATGCGCAGGTGAAGGTCGTTCCAGGTGTGCTCCGGGAAGAGCCGCTTGAGGTCGGATTCGGTGCGTTCCACGCTTTTGCCCGTGCTCAGGGTCCACCGCCACGCCAAGCGATGGATGTGCGTGTCCACCGGGAACGCCGGAACCCCGAAGGCCTGCGCCATCACCACGCTGGCGGTCTTATGGCCAACACCGGGCAATGCCTCCAGCGCGCCGAAGTCGTCCGGCACACGGCCTCCATGTTCTTCCACGATGATCCGCGAGAGCCCATGGATGCCTTTGCTCTTCATCGGCGACAAGCCGCATGGGCGGATGATGTCCTGGATCTCCTCCACGCTCAGCTGCATCATCTGCTGCGGGGTGCGCGCCTTGGCGAAGAGCACCGGGGTGATCTCGTTCACCTTCCTGTCCGTGCATTGTGCGCTGAGCACCACGGCCACCAGGAGGGTGTACGGGTCTTCATGATCCAGCGGTATGGTGGTGCGCGGGTACAGCGCGGTGAGCTTGTCCAATACGAAGGCCGCTTTCTCGGTCCGGGTCATCGCGTGCAAAGATCGGTCGTTCGCACAAGGGGGCGATGGATGTACAATGGAGAGGAGTGGATGGACGCGACCGGACCACCTATGGATGGGCATTGGGATGCCTCTATGATCCTGTACCGAGGATCACTTCAAGCTGAACCGGAAGTGCGCACAGCTGCCCCGGCTCTTCTCGATGTGCTGGTGGTCCTGTGGACGTGGCCAGCGCCCACCCCAGGACCAGCCGATGTCCGATAGGTATGCGGCCGTGTTGCGCCGGTGCAGGGTGCCGGGGGCGGTGGGGTCGTAGTGGCCATGGGCAGGCTGCACCACCGTGCCGTGCGCATCGTGCCGAACCATGGGGTTCTGGCGCGGGTTGATGTCGATGGCGATGCCCATGGCGTGTTTGGAAGGTTCGGAGGAGGTGGGTTTGGTGCGGTAGTTGAACGCGCTGGTGTTGTTGTCGGCCATGGAGGCTTCGTCGTCCCACCCGGTATGGTCGGCCCGGAGACCGTAACGGTTGATGGGGACCACTTTGGCGATCGGGAAGGTATCGCGTTTCAGGACTTCGAAGAGCCGTTCGACCTCGTCGGCGATACACGCGTGCACGAGCAGTATGCCGCTGTATTCCCGTTGGGTGTCCACCATGGTGCACGTGCTGTCCGTGAAGGAGAAGTACCGCACCTCCACCGCGCGGAGGTTCTCCTTGACCTCGGGCCCCAAGGGGCCGAGCCGATCCTCGATCAAGCGCAGGTCGGCGTACAGTCCAAGGGTGTCGGCCAAGGTGCTGTGGGCGATCACCTCCGCTGCGGGTGGGTCGGGGTAGGCT
>SSGN01000064.1 GCA_008016945.1 Flavobacteriales bacterium | reverse complement strand
GTCCTGTACGTAGAGTGCGTAAGAGTCGCTGGTGAAGCTTGATGCCGCTCCCGTTGCCTCCTTGTAGGGCAGGTAGAGCGGCGGGTTGGCATTGGTTGTGCCGCCAAAGTTGCGCAGACCGTGGCGGTAATTGTCTTCGTTCAGGTATTCCATGCCGGCGAGGAATTCGTGACCCATGGTGCCCGTCTTGAAGCGGGTCGAGTAGTCGGACTGCAGGGTGACGGTCTCGTAATCCATCGAGCGGGTCTTCGCGCTGCCGCTTACGGCATTTGCGCTGGGGGCGGCCGTAGCGCTCGGCGCCTGCGCCCAGTAGCTGCGCTTGTAGTCCGCGAAGCGGAGTTGCGTGCGTAGCATCGAGTCGGGGTCGAAATGGTATTCGTTGACCAGCGTCGTGATCGTCGTGTCGCTGTTGTCAAAGGTCTTGTCGGTGCCCCAGTACGATTTGGATGGAAAGCGTTCGCTCGGGCGTCGCGTCGCATTGTCGAAAGAAATGCCGTAGTCCGGCATGTCGCGGGTCTTCAGGTAATAGTGGTTGAGCCAGAAGCGGTTGTTCGAATCCTGGTTGAGCGCGAGGCTGATAGCTGCCCCCTGGCGATGCACTTCCGGCTGGTCGCCGTTGGCGGTGTTCTCGCGCCAGCTGCCCTCGTCGCGGTTCATCAGGTTCACGCGCAGGCCGATGTCGGCGTTGAAACGCTTGTTCAGGTCGGCCGTCACCTCTCGGTAGCCGTCGGTGCCGATGCTGCCGGTGAGCTTGTATTTGTCGGTCTGCAACGGGGTCTTGCTGACCTGGTTGATGACGCCACCGGCCTGGCCGCGACCGAAGAGCATCGCGCCGGCACCGCGCAGCACGTCGATCTGCTCGTAGTTGAAGGTCTCGCGGTTGTACTGGGCCGTGTCACGGATGCCGTCGAGGTAGATGTCGCCGAAGGTGTAGAAGCCACGCAGGTTCATGTTGTCGCCCGAGCGGCCGCCCTCGGCGGCATTGAAGCTGATGCCGGAGACGTTGCGCATCGCCTCGCGCAGCGAACCGACCTGCTGTTCTTCCATCAGCGCGCTGGTCACCGTGGTGATGGCCTGCGGAATGTTGTGCGGATCCTGTTCCACCTTGCCGACACGCGTTCGCGTGGCGAGATAGCCATCGGGCTGGCGTTCGGCGGTGTCGGTAACGATGACCGGTGCCATCGTCTGTTCGTTGCCTGACTGTGCGCCTGCCCCGAAGGAAAGCGTCAGCAGGGCGGCCAGTGGCAGCAGGCGGGGAGGTGAAATCAGGCGTTCGCAGGAACGCGGGCGGGCGGTCTGGCGCGATGCGTCAGCAGGCATACAAATCTCCGTTCGAGTTTTGTGGCTGGCTGGCGCATGGCTGGCTGGCTGATTGGGGTCAGTGGGGGGAAGGGATTCAGGCAATCGCCGGGCGCAGACGCGCCCGCAGGCTGATCGCGACATACCAGGCCAGCGGCACGATGAGCAGCAGGCTGGTGATCAGGCTGCCGTATTCGCCTTCCGGCGCATACGGTTCGGTGGCGAGGTGCCAGTATTCGTTGTCGATCGGCAGCAGGCCGGTCTCGGTGAATTCGTGGAAGGCGTAGAAGAGCAGCTGTACGGCGAAGAGCAGCAGAAAGACGGAGGTCGTCTGGAAGAATTTCGCCAGATCGAGGCGCGTACCGAAGCGTGCACCGGCCCAGGCGATGAGGGCTGCAAGCGCGAGGCCGAGGGTGGCGCCGAAGATCATGTCCCAGGCGCCACCGAGGGTGGCGAGCGAAGAGAGCATCAGGGCCGTTTCCATGCCTTCGCGGGTGATCATCAGTACGACGAAGGCGAACACGCCTACCCAGGCGGCGGTGCCGGTTTTCGCTGCCGAGGCTTCCAGCCGGGCATGGATGCGCTGTTTCAGGAAGCGGGCAGCCTTGAGCATGTAGATCACCATCGAGATCACCAGCACGGCCGCCACGAGCGCCAGCGAGCCTTCCCAGAACGGCTGGCTCTCGGCCTGGCCGAGCGCCCAGCCGGCGGTGAAGCAGGTGAGTGCCGAGACGCCGATGCCCCAGTGTGCCGCGGAAACCAGCGCGGCACGCCCGGTCTGGCGCAGATAGGCGAGGGTGATGCCGACGATCAGGAAGGCTTCGAGACCTTCACGCAGGGCGATGACCAGCGATTGCAGCATGGCGAATTCCCTATATACAAATGAGAATGGTTCGCATTGTACGGAAACTGCACTGCGGAAGCAAGCCCCGCAGGCATGCTGGAATGTCGCCAGCGTTCAGCCCAGAGGTCTATTCCCATTCATCCACAACCACCGGGTGGGTGAGGACAGGCCCTAGCGCTTGCCGAACATTCCGGCGAGGCGGCCAAGAACGCCCCTTCGGCGCCGCGTCTTGCGGCGGGGAAGATCGAGGATCGCGAGGCGCGTCTGTGCGTCATCCGGGCTGGCCTCGATCGAGAAGTGCTGCTGGCGGGCCAGGGCCAGCATCGCGCGGTTGTCGAGCAGGACATGGCCGAGCATGCGGCGCAGGCCGCGTGCTTCTGCCTCATCGATCAGCGCCCGCAGCAGGCGGCGACCGATGCCCTGGCCCTGCCAGGCGTCGCCGATGGTCAAGGCGAACTCGCAGGTATCGGCCGTTTCCGGCGTATCGCCGATAACGAATCGCCCGCCGGCAACGGGAATCTCCTCACCGTTTTCCTGCCGCAAGACGAGCAGCGTGCACTGCCGTTCGCGCGGTGCCTCGGTGAGATCGCGCACGAAGGCGTCGCTGATCGTGTTGATCGGGGCAAGAAACCGTTGCCGTCGCGCTTCCGGAGAAAGCCGGCCGAGGGCCAGGCGCAGGCGCTCGGTATCGTCCGTGCGGACATGGCGCATATGCAGCGGCGTGCCGTTGGCGGCATGCCAGTGCGCGTTGTTGGTCACCGAAAGGCTCCTCATTGCCGTTGATCCTGTGCCGACATGGCTTTAGTGACTCTTCGGAACATCCGAGACTCTGTAAAGGCTGGCAAATTCTTGCTTCTTTTTGGCAGCTCGATTATTTTAATGAGTAAATTTACTCTAAAACACACGCAATGATATTCAGTCGCAAACAAATCAATATGTTACATCAGCGACTTGCTGAGCGGCCCCGCTTCATGATCGTAGTTGCCGGCCCGCGTCAGATCGGCAAGACGACAATGGTTAAGCAAGCGCTGTCCGCGTATCCGTCAACCTTCGTGGCAACGGATCAGCCTTTGCCCGAAGCGATCGATCCTTTCGGCGATCAGATGTCGGGGGTCGCGGCGAACACTCTGCACGGAGCACCGCCTACTGCGGAATGGCTGGTGCGCCAATGGACACAGGCGCGCGCCAATGCAAGAGCGCAGACTGAGGGCAGATGCTACGTGCTCGCCATCGACGAGATTCAGAAGATCCCGCGCTGGTCTGAGGTTGTCAAAGGGCTCTGGGATGCCGATCGAGCTGAAAATCTGCCGCTGCACGTAATCCTGCTCGGTTCCTCTCCGTGGCTGATGCAGAAAGGACTTACCGAAAGCCTGGCGGGGCGCTACGAACCGATTCGAATGTCGCACTGGTCCTTCGACGAGATGCAGGCCGCCTTCGATTTCTCACTCGAAGACTATATCTACTTCGGGGGTTATCCCGGCAGCGCAAGCCTGATCCGCGATGAAACCCGCTGGCGCGATTATGTGCGCGGCGCGCTAATCCAGCCGAATATCGAGAAAGACATCTTGCAGATGACGCGGGTCGACAAACCCGTCCTGCTCAAGACGCTTTTCGAGCTGGGCTGCGGCGCCTACTCGGGGCAGATCGTTTCGTACACCAAACTGCAGGGGCAACTGCAGGATGCCGGCAATACTGTGACGCTTGCCCATTACCTTGACCTGCTCTCGCAAGCCGGGTTGTTGAGCGGGCTGCCAAAATACGCTGGGCAGAAGGTTCGACAGCGCGCCTCCAGTCCGAAACTGAACGCCCATAACACCGCGCTGATTTCAGCGCTGTCGGGCTACACCTGTGCCGATGCAGGCAAGGATCGCAGCTTCTGGGGACGGCTGGTGGAGAGTACGGTCGGCGCCCATCTCATCAACACGGCTGCGGATACCTGCGAGGTCCAGTACTGGCGTGAAAGCCCGGACGAAGTGGACTTCGTACTCAGCAACGGGCGCCGGCTTGTCGCAATCGAAGTGAAAGGCGGCACGAAATACGCCACTCCGAGAGGTCTCCGCGTATTTGCAGACAAGTTCAAGGATGTGCGGCCGTTGATTGTCGGTGAGGGTGGAGTTTCCCTGGCCGAGTTTCTCGCCTTCCCGGCAGCACACTGGCTGGAGTAGGAAGATGCTCATTGTCCCGCGACGAGTTCACCGCATTTCGGACAACCACAACCAGAGCACCGCTGATTCCAAGAATCAGCCGCTGAGCGACTTCCGCACCCATTCCGCATGGGTGTTGCTGGGCGAACCGGGCGCAGGAAAGACCAGCGCCTTCGCGGAGGAGGCAACCGCAACTGGCGGGCTGCATCTTTCGATTGCCGAGTTCCTGCTCGACGGATTGCAGGAGGAACTGCGCGAAAGAACGCTGTTTCTAGATGGCCTCGACGAAACGCGTGCCAGTGGCGCCGGAGAGAGCATCCTGCTTCAGGTCCGCGCACGCCTGAAGCAGCTTGGCAGCCCGCCGTTCCGCATCGCCTGCCGGGCCGCAGACTGGTTCGGATCGTCCGACGAAGCGGCCATCAAGTCGGCATCGCCCGACGGCGAACTCGCTATGCTCGTGCTCGAAGCCTTGGGTGACGACGACATCGCCGCGATCCTTCGGGAGAACCACGGGATAGCCGACCCCGACAGTTTTATAAAGAAGGCGGAGAGTCACGACGTTGCCGAGCTTCTCCGTAACCCGCAGACCCTCGGCCTGCTGGCGGAGGCCATTCGTGGCGAGAATTGGCCCTCATCCCGGCAAAAAACGTTCGAACTCGCCTGTGAAAAACTGGCCGGAGAATGGAGCAAGGCTCACCGTACCGCGCTCCGACAAACGCCGCAGCCGCCAGAAAAATTGCTCGATGTGGCCGGCCAGTTGTGTGCGGCCATGCTCCTGGCCGACAAGAGCGGCATCGCGCTGGACCGGGACAGCGCGGATGCGCGCTTCCCGGTCCTCGATGATTTTTCACCGCCCGATCACGCGGAGGCGGTAGCCGCGGCCCGCAGAGCCTTGTTTCGGCCGGAGGCCGCGGAGGTCGAGCGTGTTGTGCCCGCTCATCGTAGCGTTGCCGAATTTCTTGCCGCGCGATGGCTGGCGCACCGGATCGATCGTGGCGGCTTGCCGGTCGGTCGTGTCCTCAACCTGTTGCAGGGGCAGGACGGCCGCACCGTTGCCGGCCTGCGTGGTCTCTATGCCTGGCTGGCGCTGTATTGCCTCTCCGCCCGGCCCGCCTTGATTGCCGCCGACCCACTGACCGTCATCCTCTACGGCGACGCGAAACCGATGTCGCCGAATGACAAGCGAAGCCTTCTGGCCGGTCTTCGCCAGGAAGCCAGGCGGTTCACCGGCTTTCATTGGGACGCACGGAGGGGCGATGCGCTGGGAGCGCTGGCCGACGCTGAGCTGATCGACGAATTCCGGGAGGCTCTCGCGTCGCCGGATCGTGACGATGCTACGCAGTCGTACGCCACCTGCCTTCTCGCTGCCCTCGGTGCCGGGCCGATCCTGCCTGAGCTGGGAAGCCTGCTCAAAGCGATCGCCTGCGATGACAGCCGTTGGGGCCATGTCAGAACGACAGCTCTCGAAGCGTGGCTGAGGTTGAGCCCGCCCACGGCAGAGGCCATCGACCTGCTGGATGACTTCGCCGATGGCCGTGTTGCCGATGGCGACGATGAACTGGCCGGCCGCTTGTTGCAACACCTGTATCCGGCAGCTATTGAGCCCGGTGCGCTGACGCGCTATCTGCACGTTCCGAAGAACACGTCGCTGATCGGAAATTACTCGTGGTTCTGGCGCCACGAAGTCGCGAAGAATGCGCCGCCCTCTCACCTTCCTTCGCTGCTTGACGCACTGGCGACGCGGAACGATCTGACTGCATCGGAGCAGCACGAATACTTCATCGACGGCGTGCTCAATGGCCTGCTAGCGCGAGGGGTCACGTTACACGGTGATCAGGTCGGCGACGAACGCCTGTTCAGTTGGCTCGGAATCGGCGTCGACAAATTCGGTCATAGCGAAGGCGATCAGGAAGACCGGCGGTCGATCGCCAGATGGCTTGAGGAACACCCGGAACGCCACAAGCGGCTGCTGGGTCTTTGCTACCGTGCGTGTGAAGGAGCGGAGCAGGCTCGCGCCCGTCTCTACACGTTCGAGAACCGCTTCCGTGGTGCCGCTGCACCGGCAGATATCGGTCTGTGGCACCTGCAACAGGTTGCGCAAACACCCAGCGACGAGCTGGCCGAGGAACATCTGGCGAAGGCGGTGTTTGCACTCATTCGCGAGCAGGGCAACGTCGGCCTGACGCTCGAACATGTCGAAGCGTGGGGTGAAGCGCATCCAGAGAAACGGCACTGGTTGGCTCCGCTACTGGCGTGCGAGATTCGAGACGACGATTGGCGGCTGGAAGATGCTGCCAGAAAGAATCGCTACAAACAGGAGCGCGCCGAACGCATCAGGGAGCGCACAGTCAATTTGCGCCCCCGGATCGACGCTATCCGCGCCGGAACTGCCAACGTCGCCCTGATGCACGAGCTGGCGGGTGTCTGGCTGAACCTCTACAGCGACGTGCATGGCGCGACGGTGGCAGAGCGCTTCGACAACTATTGCGCGAACAGCGCCGAGATCCGCTCGGCCGCCGAAGCCGGCTTCCGGCGTTGCCCGCTACGAGAGGATCTGCCAGCGGTTGCCGATATCATCGATCTTGCTACCAAACAGCGAGAACACTTCATTCGCCAGCCCTGTCTGCTAGGTATGGAGTTGCGCTGGCAGGATGGCGCCGAGAGCATCGACATGTTGGCCGATGATATCCTGCGCCGCATGCTGGCCTTCCGGCTGACCTATGGTGCCGACAACACGCCCACCTGGTTTTCGCATCTCGCCAGAGTGCGGCCTCCGCTTGTGTCCGAGGTGCTGGTTACCTACGCCAGCGCCATACTGAAATCAAAGAGTGATTTCATCGACGGCATCTACCCGCTGGCGCATGATGCTGCATACGCCGAAGTCGCAGCGCTCGCCGCGCCGCAACTGCTCGATCGCTTCCCGTTACGCGCCCGGTCGGGGCAGCTCAACCACCTCGAATATCTGCTGAAAGCGGCGCTCAAGTACGCACGCGATGCACTGATGCTGCTCGTGGAAAAGAAGACTGCGATGACGAGCCTAGACGCTCCGCAGAAGGTTTATTGGCTTGCGGCCGGGATGCTGCTTGCGCCGGAGTGCTACGAAAGCGCCCTCTGGCAATTCATCGGCAAATCATCGACAAGGGCCAATTACCTTTCGGGGTTCCTCAGCGAGCGTTTCGGTGAGTTCGATGGCAGCTATCTGCTATCTGTTGCGAGTATCGGCAAGTTGATCGAACTGCTTGCACCGCATGCCGAACTCGACTGGTCGCGCAGTGGCATGGTTAGCGAAGCCATGCGACGCGGCGATCACGTCCGCGCACTGGTTACGCGTCTGGGTGCAATCGGTACCCCCGAATCCGCTGAAGAGATCGAGCGACTGCTTGCCTCGCCTGGCTTGCAGAAATTGAAGTTCGCTCTCGAAAGCACTCGCCATCAACTGCAACTCCATCGGCGCGAGAAAGACTTCCGTTTTCCGGAGCTTGCCGAAGTCGCCCAGGTGCTCGCGAACCGCGAGCCGGCTAGTCCGGCCGATCTCTTGGCGCTGACGCTTGCGCATCTCGACGATATTGCGCGGGATGTGCGTCAGGACAATGCCGATCTGTTCGGGCTGTTCTGGACGGAAACCGAGCCAAATACACCAAAAACCGAAAACAGTTGCCGCGACGCATTGCTGCCGTTGCTGCGCGCACGGCTTTCACCGTTCGGCATCGATTGCCAACCGGAGGGCGATTACTTCAACGACAAGCGCGCTGATATCCGGGTTTCTTTCAGGAATACCCTCGACCTGCCGATCGAGATCAAGGGCGAGTGGAACGAGTCGCTGTGGACCGGGCTGCGAAAACAACTGATTGGCCAGTACGCCATCGCGCCGAAGGCAGCCGAACACGGCATCTACCTCGTGCTGTGGTTCGGCGGGGACCGACAGAAGGCGGGTACCCTCGATGGCGGCAAACGGCCGCGCTCGGCGAGCGAGTTGCAGGAGCGCCTGACGGTATTGCTCGATCCGGCAGAGCAAAAGCGGATTTTCGTGCGCGTGCTGGACCTCCGCTGGCCAACGAGATCCCGAACGTGATCACACGATGCGCGTCCCGGAAGCATCCCGCCGCACACGCCCCAGCGCTTCCAGCGTGTCGATGATCTGCGGCAGGCGTTTCTTCCACGGGCCCTTACCGGTGAAGCGGGCGGCGAGGGCGGCTTCGTCGAGCGGGGCGGCGGCGTCAGCCAGCACGCGGGCGACGGCGGCGACCTGCTCGGGCAGGGTGGGTGGCCAGGGCTGGCGGGAGGCTGCGGTAGCCGGTGCGGTAGTCGCAGCGACCGCGGTGGCCTCCTCGTCCGGTTCGACGGGCAGGTCGCTCTGGCGTGGTGCGGGGACCGCGGCGGGGTTCTGAAACTCGGGGCGCAGCCATCGGATGTGGCCTTCCGCTTCTTCCGCGGCGCGTTCGGCGTTGAGCGCCACCAGCCGTTCGAGCAGGGTTTCGCGGGCGGCTTCGCGCATGGCCGGGTCGGCGAGCTGCGGGCCGAGGTCGCTCCAGCCGTAGGCATCCAGCACGGCGTCGTCGAGTTCGTCGTGCAGGGTTTTCAGCACGCCGACCAGGCCCTGTTCGTGGATCGTTTTTTCCTTCGCCGTCAGCGCCTCGCCCGAGCGCAGTTTTTCGAGCACGTTGTACATGCCGGTCAGCGTCAGCGTTTCATGCGCGGCCTGCTGGCG
>SSGN01000083.1 GCA_008016945.1 Flavobacteriales bacterium | reverse complement strand
CCGGCCATCGAGGCCATCGTCAAGGCAGCCCACACCGGCACGATCGGCGACGGCAAGATCTTCGTCACTGCGGTCGAGCAGGTGGTCCGCATCCGCACCGGCGAGACGAACGAAGCGGCGATCTGATCCGTTAGATTTTTGCCGACACCGAAGCCGGTCTGAGAAGACCGGCTTTTTTGCGCCAAAATTTTGGAGAAGACCTTGCTTGTCAATAGCCCGATCGGGCTATGACGTTTGTTATAACCTTTTGGTTTACATGGGAAATTCATTGATTGATGTCATAAATTTCCATGACGCCATCAAGGATAATCGCGACGCGTCGTGGTGACGGCGGGCTTAGGGGGCCTGCGGCTGCGAATCGAAAATGAAAGACTCGTCGCCATGAATCGCGCAGGTCGGTTTCGCCTCAAGGCCAGTGTCGTCCTGCTGGCTTCCGTTTTTTCAGCTTCTGCCAACGCCAATCCTGCCAATCCGACCGTTGTCGCAGGCCAGGCCGTTTTCCAGCAGAACGGCAAGACGCTGACAGTCACCAACTCCCCCGGCGCCATCATCAACTGGCAAAGCTTCAACATCGATCGCGGTGAACTCACCCGCTTCATCCAGCAGAGCGCTGCCAGCCAGGTGCTCAACCGCGTGACCGGTGGCGATCCCAGCAAGATTCTCGGCAGCCTGCAATCCAACGGCCGCGTCATCCTCATCAACCCGAACGGTGTCGCCTTCGGTGCCGGCGCGCAGGTGGATGTCGCGGGCCTGCTCGTTTCCACCCTGCAGATCAAGGATGCCGACTACCTTGCTGGCAAGCTGCGGTTCAATGAAACGCCCGGCGCCGGCAGCATCAAGAACGAGGGCACGATCCGCACCGCGAGTGGCGGACAGGTCATCCTCATCGCCCCGCAGATCGAGAACTCCGGCCTGATCCACACGCCGGAAGGGCAGATCCTCCTCGCCGCCGGTCGCAGCGTCACCATTGCCGACCCGGATCGCCCCGCTATCCAGGTCGAGGTGAGCAACACCGAACACAAGGCCATCAACCTCGGCACCCTCATCGGCAAGGAAATCAGCCTCTACGGGGGTCTGGTCAAAAACAGCGGCACGATTCAGGCCACCACCGCCGTCGTCGGGCAAAACGGCAAGATTCGCTTGCAGGCCAAGTACGAAGTCGAGAACACTGGCACCCTGCAGGCCAATGGCGCGCAGGGCGGCGACATCATTGTTCAGGCGGAGCAGGGGATGGCGCGTGTTCAGGGTTTGGTTGAGGCCAAGGCGCTGACGCCTCAACAAGTCAACCTGCAGCAGCAGTCCATCGAGCAAAAAGTGCAAGCGGCCAGCATTGTGCCGGCTGAAAATGTCGTCGTTCCACCACTGGCTGGTAGCCCTGAAACCAGCGTCACATTGCAGGCCGAGGCCGGCGTTGCCGCGCCGAGCCCGTTGCTCGAAACACCGTGGCTCAAAGCCGATGCCAGCGTTGTGGTTGTCGACAGCAATACCCCTCAGATGACTCAACCCATTGGCCCGTTGGTGCCGCTGGATTCCAACCCGCTCAACCCCAACACCCCGCTGCTGCCGAACCGGCAGCAAGGCCAGGGCGGCTCCGTGCGCATCATGGGTCGCCTCGTGCGCATCGATGACGGCGCAGCCATTGACGCCACCGGGCCGGGTGCAGGCGGCGAGATAGTTCTCGGTGGCGGCGTTTCAGTTACTGCAACGCCCACGCCCATGCCCATGATTGTCTGGGTCGGCGTCGGCACAACACTCGATGCCGGCGCCACGGAAAACGGCGCAGGCGGCAGGATCATCCTGCTTGCAGATCGCATCGCCCAGGATGGCGTGCTCCGCGCAACGGGCGCAACAGCGGGCGAGGTCGAGATTACCGCCGGGCAGCGCTTTATCCAGACAGAGGGCGCCCTTATCGATGCCTCCGGCGACACGGATGGCGGCAGCATCGCCATTCGCGCCGGCCAGGGGGAATTCGGCGGCGCCTTCGTGTCCGGCACGCTGCGCGCAGTGGGTGCCAGCGGCAAAGGTGGCGACATCCTTGTTACCGCCCGGAATCTCCATTTCGCAGCAGCAGAAATCAGCGCCGATGGCGCCACCGATGGCGGTCAGGTTCGCCTTGGGGGCGACTATCAGGGGCAGAATCCGGCGCTGGCAAACGCCAGTACCAACTACGTCAACACCGCCACCCGCATCAGCGCCAATGGTGCCAGCGGGCAGGGCGGTCGGGTCATCGTCTGGTCGGATAGCGAAACCACCTTCGGCGGCACCATCGAAGCCAAGGGTGCCACGCAGGCGCAAGGTGGCTTTGTCGAAATATCGAGCAAGGAACTGCTGCACTTTGCCGGCACGGTAGCCGCCAAGCAACTGCTGCTTGACCCGAAGAACATCATCATCGATGCGGCGGGTTCGTTGGCCAGTTTTCAGTTGGTGGACCCCAACCCCGGTACCAGCAACTACTTTGGCTACAGCGTGGAAGAGGTCGGTGGCGGCAATATCGCAGTCACCTCCTATGGCGACAGCTTTACGGCAACGAGGGCCGGTGCCACCTACCTGTTCAATGGGAGTACCGGCGCACTGATCTCCACCTTGCGGGGAAGCAATGTGGATGACCGAGTGGGGAGCCACGGTATCACGGTCCTCGGGAATGGCAACTATGTGATTTTGAGCCCGAATTGGACGGCCTGGACCGGCGCCGCGTGGGCACCTGCCGCCGGGGCGGTTACCTGGGGCAGTGGCAGCACGGGGGTTTCCGGCATTGTTTCCGCCGCCAATAGTCTGGTTGGTAGCCACACGGGTGATGATGTTGGTTCATTTGGCGTTACCGTTCTTGGTAACGGAAACTACGTCATGGCAACACCCCATTGGGCCAACGGTTCTGCCGTGAATGCGGGCGCAGTGACGTGGGGCAATGGTGCCACGGGCACCGTGGGGGAGGTTTCTGCCGCCAACAGTCTGGTCGGTAGTCAAGCGAACGACAAGGTGGGGCAGAGCATCACACTCCTTGGCAACGGTAACTATGTGGTGCGGAGCCATCTCTGGAACAACGGTATTTTTGCAAGCGCCGGGGCAGTGACCTGGGCAAATGGCAGCACAGGAATATCGGGTGTGGTTTCTGCCGCCAACAGTCTGGTGGGTAGTCATACCGCTGACAAAATCGGCTATGGCGGTATCACAGCACTAAGCAATGGAAACTATGTTGTCGCGAGTAATACGTGGAATTCAGATACTGGGGCAGCAACCTGGGGTAATGGTAGCACCGGTATCAAGGGGGCCGTCTCCTCCGCAAATAGTCTGGTTGGGGGGCAGTCTGGCGATTACGTAGGCCGAATATACGCCCTGACTAACGGTAACTACGTTGTTGCTAGCCCAGATTGGGCAAATGGTGCAGCTACGTATGCAGGCGCGGCGACCTGGGGTAACGGCAGCACGGGTATCGTTGGGGTGGTTTCTGCCGCCAACAGCCTGGTGGGCACGCAGTTTTTCGATCTGGTTAGCTACAACGGCATCACGGCACTGACCAATGGCAACTACGTGGTGAGTAGTGGCAATTGGGCGAATGGTGTTGATGCGGCTGTAGGAGCGGTGACCTGGGGTAGCGGCAGTACAGGTATTGCGGGTGCGGTTTCTGCCGCCAACAGTCTTGTCGGTGCACAGGCCAGCGACGGTGTTGGCGGCGGCGGCACCAATGCACTCAGTAACGGCAACTATGTGGTGAGCAGCAGCGGTTGGGCGAACGGTGCCGCTACCGGTGCGGGGGCAGTGACTTGGGGTAACGGCAGTGCGGGTACCACAGGAGTCGTTTCTGCCGCCAATAGCCTGGTAGGAACACAAGCTAACGACCAAGTTGGCGGCGGCAGCATTACGGTGCTCAGTAACGGCAACTATGTGGTGGGAAGCTACATTTGGTCGAACGGTGCTGCCACGGCTGCGGGAGCCGCGACTTGGGGTAACGGCACCACGGGTGTTACGGGCGCGGTTTCTGCCGCCAACAGCCTCGTGGGTACGCAGGCTAACGACAATGTTGGCAGTGGTGGCATCACGGCACTCAGTAACGGTAACTATGTGGTGAATAGCAACTCTTGGTCTAACGGTGCTGCCACGGCTGCGGGAGCCGCGACCTGGGGTAACGGCACCACGGGTGTTGCGGGCGCGGTTTCTGCCGCCAACAGCCTCGTGGGTACGCAGGCCAACGACGGTGTTGGTGGCGGCACCAATGCACTCAGTAACGGCAACTATGTGGTGAGCAGCAGCGGTTGGGCGAACGGTGCCGCTACCGCTGCGGGGGCAGTGACTTTGGGTAACGGCAGTACAGGTACCACAGGGGTCGTTTCTGCCGCCAATAGCCTGGTAGGAACACAAGCCAACGATCAGATCGGCTGGGCGGGGGGCACGGTTCTCAGCAACGGCAATTATGTGGTGGGTAGCTTCTTCTGGGCCAATGGTGCGGCGATAAATTCCGGCAGGGTCGACATCATCCCCGGCACGGGTGGCATTTTTGCCCAGATTTTTGCGCTGAACCCTTCTGCCACCGCGACCTTGAACCCGGCAGCCCTCACCGCCTCGCTCAATGCCGGAACAGCGGTGACGCTGCAGGCCAATAATGACATCACAATCAACTCTGCGATTACTGCCAACAACCCTTCTGGCAATGGCGGGGCGCTGACGCTGCAGGCCGGTCGCTCGATCCTGATCAACGCGAACATCACCACCGACAACGGCGCGCTGACCCTCTCGGCCAACGACCCCGGTGCAAACCCAAGCTACCGCGATCCGGGCAGCGCCAACATCACCATGGCGCCCGGTACCACCCTAAACCTGGGCACCGGGGCTCTGCATGCAACGCTGAATGGCGATAGCAGCGGTGCCATTGTCCTCAATGATGTGATTGCGAGTCAGGTCGTGGCCGCTGGTGCGGTCCAGACGCTGGGGTCGATGACGCTGAACTCGCTCAGCATTTCCGGCGGTGGTCTGAGCCTGGACTTGGGGGCCAGCATGAGCGTTGCCGGTTTGGCTACCATCGCAGCAGGAAGTACCCTGGATATCAACGGGGGCAGCATTTCATCGGGGAGCTTGAGCGTGAGCGGCGACCTCAACCTGTACGACGGGGTCTTCAGTACCGGTGCAACCACCATCACCAACGGTGGCAGCTTCAGCATCACCGGTGGCACGCCCTCCTTTTCGGGGCCGATGACGGTGCAGGCGGGCGGTACCCTGACCTATGGCTTGGCGGGAACGACCAATATTCCCGGTGCCTCAAGCAACGCCGGCACCATGAACCTCAATGACGGCACGATCAACTTTGTCGGTGGATTGACACAGAGCGCCGGTGAAACATATTTCAATGGCGGTACGCTTGCGGGCAATTTTTCGGTAACTGGCGGCGTCCTAGGGGGCGTCGGCACTATCGCAGGCGCCCTTTCCCTGAACGGTGGCAGCCATGCCCTGGTTGCCGGTGAAGACATCACCGTCACTGGGGGCACCAGCATTGCCAGCGGTACTTCGCTTGATCTCGCAGGCGGCAATCTGGATACGGCCGGTCTTAACGTCAGTGGGGCGTTTACCCACAGCGATGGCAATCTGTGGTTGAACGGGCCGCTAGCACTGAATAGCGGTTCGAGTTTTACTTTGACGGGCACCGGTACGCTGACCTTGGATGCGGCATTCAATCAGGCTGCCGGCAGCACCCTTAACATCGGTGGAGGCACCCTCGAGCTGGCGGGCGGCGGTGCATTGCAGGGGAGTTACGGTGCGGCGGCCGGTGCCAGCCTGCTGTTTTCTGGTGGCACGTTCAGTGTTACGGGTGCTACGAGCTTGAGCGGCAGCGTACAAATGACGGGCGCTACTTTCAATGGCTCTGGATCGCTAAGCAATACCGGTACGCTCGCCGTCACCGGCAATACCACCTTCAACACGGCGTTTTCGAACAGCGGAAACGTAACGCTGAGCAACGGCGTAACGCTCAATGCAGTAGCCGGATACACGCAAACGGCCGGTTCGACATTGCTTGGCCCAACATCCGGTACCTCGGCCAATCTTGCGGCTGCGGGCGGCGTGGCGATCAACGGCGGCACCTTCGGCGGTGCCGGCACAGTTTCCGGCAACCTTTCCTTCGGTACGGCAATACTGAACACGGGGCACTCGCCGGGGGCACTCAACATCACTGGCAACCTAACGCTTGGCCCATCGAGCATCACCAACATTGAAGTAGGCGGCGCTATGCCGGGCAGCGGTTTCGACCTCATCAACGTCAGCGGCAGCGCAACGCTGGATGGCACGCTGAACGTACTGGCCTACGGTGGCTACACGCCGGGCGCCGGCAGCAATTTCAGCTTCATGAACTTTGCCAGCAGCAGCGGTGCATTCGCCAGCAGCAACATGCCGGGCGGCTGGTCGATGACGATTAACAGCCTGGCCACTTACCTTGACCTGCTGGCTGCCGGGGCATTGCCTCCGGTGGTTCCCCCAGCTGCCGCCCTGCCGCCGGTCATCGAGGCTGCGAACGATTTTGTCCAGGGGCAGACCGTGCTCGGCTTCGATCGCACCGGCACGCCGCAGGGTGACCTCGGTGTTGTGCAGTCCCTGTTCCAGTCAACACAGTTCGCACAGAACGAAGAAGATTTCCTGAGCCTGCGCCAATGCCAGTAACCGGTATGTTCGATAAGGGCCGCGAGATGGGCCATGGAATTCTTGTGCGCCTGCTCGTGCTTGGCACGCTTCTGCTCGCTGGCGTTGTTCATGCGCAGACGGAAGGCATCGCGACCGTTGTGGTGACGGACGGAACCGTCTTCGTCAGCCGCACGAGCGGCAAGCGCGGCATCGTTGCGCAGGGTACGACGCTGCAGGTGGGTGACACCATCAGCACCGAGAAGGACAGCTACGCGCGGCTGCGCTTCACCGATGGTGGCGAGCTGGCGATCCGGCCGTCGTCGTCGCTGCTGATCAGCAGCTACCATTTCAAGGAATTCGCACCGCAGCGCGATTCACTGGCGATGCGCCTGATCAAGGGCGGCATCCGCAACCTCACCGGGCTGATCGGCAAGCGCGGCGATCGCAACGCCTATCGACTGGACACGGCAAACGGGACGATCGGCATCCGTGGCACGGATTTCATTGCCCGTCTGTGCGAGAGCGATTGTGGTGATGAGAAACGCGCCGGGGAAAGCGGCAAGAAACTGGTGGCACCGCCATCCAGCCCGATTGCTGCCCGCCTGATTGCTGAGAATGGGCAGACGATGGCGGCCATTGGCGGGCAGCGGCGGCGGCTTGCGGTGGGCGATCCCGTTTATGTGGGTGAGACGGTGGAGGCGGATCTCGCGGGCTTCGCTACCCTGGTTTTCAGCGATGAGAGTCGCATCGTGCTGGATCGTGGTAGCCGTTACACGCTGACCTCGTATCGCTACACCCCGAAGCATCCGGAGCGCGGCAACATGGTGACCGATCTCGTCGCTGGCGGCATGCGGGTGGTTACTGGCCTGTTCGCCAAGCAGCGCCCGAAGAAGGTGATCTTCGATACGACAACGGGCACGATCGGTGTTCGGGGTACCAATTTCGATGTGCGCTGTGCGCCCTCGGGCAGCAAGGATGTGGCGAACTACGATCCGGCCAGCGCGCCGCCCGTGCCCTGTAACCAGGCACTCTATGCACATACCCGCGATGGCAGCATCGAGATCAAGTCCGGCCAGTTCGCGCTTGAGGTGCCGAAGGGGCGGACCGGCTACATCGATGCCCCGGGAGCAATTCCGGTGCTGCTCGAGGATACGCCGGGCTTCCTGCGTGACAACCCGGCGCCTCGCCCCGAGGAATTCGATGTCGACATGCCGAAGCTCTTCGGCCGCGACGGAACGACGCAGACTTCGCCGGGGCTTTACGTCGAGGTGAAGGAAGGCAAGGTGGCGCTGACCTTGCCGAACGGCGAGGAGTTGCTCGTCGGTGCGGGCGAGACCGGCTACGCGAATCCGGAAGGCAGCGATCTCTACATGCTCGGGTTGCCGCCGGTCTTCCTCGATCAAGACCCATATCTCCGTGAAATGAACGTCGATCCGGTCAGCTGCCGGGCGCAATAAGTGATGAAGAAGAAGCTATTCCTGGCGATCCTCGCGGCCTTCAGTCTGGCGGCCCATGCCGAATCGAGCCCCGGCAGCTTCGCCGTTCGCGGCTATGTGGTCGAGGGCAATGCCCTGCTCGCACCGGACGAAGTCGAGGCGACCCTGCACCCCTATACCGGCGATGCCGTCGATTTTGCAACGATTCAGGCGGCGGTCGGTGCGCTGGAAAAACATTTCGCCGATGCCGGCTACGGTCTGGTGAAGATCGTATTGCCGGAACAGGACATCGAGGATGGGCGCGTCCGCTTGCGGGTAGTCGAGTCGCGCATCGGCCGCATTTTTGTCGATGGCAACCGGCATTTCTCCGAGGCCAACGTGCTGGCCAGCGTACCCGGCCTCAGTGAGGGCGGGCGGCCCAATATGCGCGAGATCGATGCGCAGTTGCGCGTCGCCAACGAGAATGCTGCGAAGCAGACCAATGTCGTGGTGCGCCGTGGTGTGCGTGAGGGGGAAGTCGATGCACTGCTGCGCGTGGCGGACGAGAATCCGCTTCGCTTCGCAGTGCTCGCTGACAATACCGGGCCGCGCGACCAGGACAATTCCTATACGACGGGGCAGGCGCGGGTCGGCGCCGTGATCCAGCACTCCAATCTGTTCGATCGTGACCACGCGCTTTCGATGCAGGTCATCACCTCGCCGGGCCATGTTTCGGATGTGAAGATTTTCGGCGCCGGCTACCGTATTCCGCTCTATGCCAGCGGCGATGCGCTGGAATTCGCCTACGGCTATTCGAATGTGAACTCCGGCAAGCTGACGACGGCGGCCGGCAGCTACGGCATCAGCGGCAGCGGTCATCTGTTCGTTGCCAAGTACGAGCAGTTTCTGCCCAAGGTCGGCGAGTGGTTGCCGAAGCTGACCTACGGTCTGGATTACCGGATCTACACGAACAACGTGACGCCCGATGGTGGTGGCGAAAGCCTGATTCCCAACGCCGAGGTGCATCCGTTCTCGCTCACCTATTCGGGCAATGCGCGGCTTGCCGGTCAGGAGTTCTGGGGTTCGCTTGCCTGGGTGCATAACATCCCCGGCGGCAAGGATGGCACTACCGACGACTTCACGAAACCCGGTGGGCGTCAGGCGGCGACGGCGAGTTACCAGCTCTGGCGCTACAGCTTTGGCATGACGCAGACGTTGCCGGCTGATTGGCAATTGAAGGGGGCGGTGCAGGGGCAACACACGTCGAATGCACTGATCAGCGGTGAGCAGTTCGGCGCCGGTGGTATGGACTCTGTGCGTGGCTTCAATGAGCGGGCCGTTTCCAATGACTATGGCACTCGCGGAGCACTTGAGCTTTACACGCCGGATCTCGGCGCGTTGATGAATTTGTCGGAGGTGCGGGCGAGGGCGCTGCTGTTCTATGACGCCGCCTGGCTGCGGCGCAATCATGCGCTGCCAGGCGAGATCAAGTCGCAGAACATTTCAAGCTATGGCGTTGGCCTGCGGTTCGGTTTTGCCAAGAACCTGAGCGCTCGTCTCGATTTTGCCTCGGTCGATCATGGCGACGATGTGCGTCAGCCGGGCAGCAAGCGTCTGCATTTGAGCCTGATGGGCTTCTTCTGAGCCATCGAGGGGCATTGAAGTGGAGAGCAAAGTGAATACGAGGGGTTCATTGCGGGGCGATCTGGCGGGAGGCGCGACAGCGGCGATCGCCGCGATTCCCGTCGAACTCGTCTATGGCCTGATTGCCGTCATGCCGCTCGGTGCTGCCTATGCCGATCATGGCCTGCGCGCGGCACTCTGGGGCTGCATTCTCGGCGGGGTATTCGCCTTTGTGATGCGCGGTACCGGTGGCATGCTGACCGGCTCCCGGCCGGCGACGGGCCTGATCCTCGGTACCTTGGCCGCGGCGCTCCTGCAGCACCGCGATATCGCGGCGGCAGAGGATCCGGCAGCGCTGGTATTCATCCTATTGCTCGTGTGCACGATGTTGGCAGGTGCGTTTCAGTTCGCCTTCGGGCTGGCGCGCGTCGGCCGGGCGCTCAAGTACGTACCCTATCCGGTGGTGGCTGGGTTGATGTGCGGGGTAGCATCGCTGATGCTGCTCTTTGCGCTGCGTCCGGCGCTCGGCATCCCTTATGCCGCCGCATGGAATGACGCATACGGGCAATGGCGGCCCTTCAGCATGCTGGTGGCGGCACTGACCGTGGCGGTCTGTTTTGGTGGTGCGAAGGTGACCCGAAAAGTCCCGTCGGCCGTTACCGCGCTCGTTGCGGGAACGCTGTTGCATCATGCCCTCGTGCTGGTCGTTGGCGCATACAACATGGGCGAGACTTCGGGCACGGTGAGCAGCCTGTTGCCGGATCGCTCGGTCGGACAATGGCTTATGGCGCGAGCGGATCTCTCGCTCTTCGGCTGGCTGTCGCTGCTGGTGCCTTACGCATTGGCAATTGCCGCCTTTGCTTCACTCGAGACCTTGCTTTGTCTTTCGTCGATCGAAACTTCACGGGCCGTGCGTCTCGACGCCGACCGTGAACTGCGCATCCAGGGGGCTGCCAACATTGTGGGCGGTGCGCTAGGGGCAACGTCTGCAGTCGGCAACCTTTCACGTGTCATGATCAATCTGTCGGCGGGTGGTGGTGGGAGAGCATCGAGCCTTGCATACAGCGCCGTGCTCGCGTCTGTCGTGCTGTTCGCCGGCCATTGGACAGGGTTGGTGCCGGCAGCCGTGACCGCCGGCATCCTGATCTTCTACGCCGTGCAGATGGTCGATGACGGCACGCGGCGGATTGCGGTACAGGTGTTCACCCAACGCGGCGTCCTCGAGCGTCGACAGTACCGGGTCCTTCTCGCAAATTTTCTCGTTATCGTTCTGGTCGCGCTGGTTGCGGTATTCGGCGACATGCTGAAGGCGACAGCGGTCGGCATCGCAGCGGCAATGTTCCTGTTCGTTCGCTCCAGCATGAAGCCGGTTATCCGGCGGGTGCAGAGTGCGGCGACCCGCCGATCGCTCAAGGTGCGGGTGCCGGAGGATATGGCGCTGCTTGAATTAGAGGGTACGAGGATAGCGATCATCGAGGTGGAGGGACCGCTTTTCTTCGGGACTGCGGACAGGCTCGCACGCGAGATCGACAGCGTATGCGAGTGTTCGGATTCGGTCATTCTCGATTTGCGGCGAGTCAGCGATGTCGATCCGACCGGTGGCCGGACGTTGGTGCAGGCGAGCAAGCAGGTGTTCGGGCAGAATCGGCGCCTCTCGTTCGCCGGGGCCAATGTGCGGGTCGAGCGCTTCCTGTGCGCCATGGGGCTTGAGGCCTGCGTGCCCGTGGCGCATTGGCACCATGATGTCGATTCGGCATTGCAATGCGAGGAGGATTATCTACTCGTAGCATTCGGGTCGCCGTCGGACCACGCTGTTCTTCATCTATCGCAGACGACGCTCGCGCATGGCTTGACGGCGTCTGAATCGAGCGTTCTTGAGGCGTTTCTCGACAAGCATCTTTTTGATTCGCCGGGCAAGGTGTTCGAACTCGGGCAGAAGGGCGAGAGTTTGTTCGTGGCGACCGGCAGCGTGGTTGATATCGTGCTTCCGCTTGATAACGGCAAGCAGAAGCGTGTTGCCAGCTTTGCGCCTGGCGTTGTGTTCGGCGAAATGGCGCTGCTGGAGGGGAAGCCGCGTTCTGCCGACGCGATCGTGCAGGGACCAAGCACCGTCTGGGAACTGAGCCGGGATCGACTGGCGGAGATCGAGTACAAGCACCCGGAGATCGCCCGTCGTGTCCTGCTCAACCTCAGCCGCAGCCTTGCCGAGCGCCTGCGTGCGACGACCATGGAGTTGAGGACGGCCGCCGAGGGTTAGACTGATTTTCGATTCGACGGCGGTAGCGCCAGGAACAAATTTTTCAGGCGGAATTTCCAGCAGCCCTGCGCGCATTCCTGAGCAGAACCAGCAGCGCACCCTCGCCGCCGTCGTGCGGCCTTGCCTGGCAGAAAGCGAGAATTTCCTCGCGTTGCATCAGCCAGCCACGCGACAGGTGCTTGAGTACGGGTTCCCTTCCTGGCGAACCGAGACCCTTGCCGTGGATCAGCCGGACGCAACGGTAGCCGTTTTCAAGGGCATCGTGAAGGAAGTGGGCGAGGGCGCTGCGCGCCTCGTCGCGAGTGAGGCCGTGCAGGTCTAGCTCGGCCTGTACCACCCAACGGCCGCGACGGAGGTCGGTGAGCACGCGACGCGG
>SSGN01000236.1 GCA_008016945.1 Flavobacteriales bacterium | reverse complement strand
GTAGAAACCCGGCAAGGTGATGCGCCAGGCGATCCCGGGTTCCACGGCGTAGCCGATCGCTTCACCGGGCTGTGCGGTCCGGTACAGGGGGCGAGCAAGCCGCACACGGCCTTCGCCGGCAGGGCTCGCCACCACCACCGCCAACCCGAGGGCATTGGTGAGGATCAGCAGTGCCAGGGTGCTCTGGCGAAGCACCAGCGGCAGGCGTGCCATCCACGGGGCTGCGATCCGCCAGGCCTCCATCAACATCCACGGCATCAGCGGGGCCAGCGGGTACAGGAAACGCAGTTCCTTGTGCGGGATCATGCTGTGGATCAGCAGGTACGGGAGCGCGCACCAAACGATCGGGTGGGTGGGCCGCTTGATCAGGAGGAGGGCGAATGCGGCCAGCAATAGCGCCCCGATGGGTGGGATCGCATACTTCACGATCCACGGCGGGTAGTACCACCAGGGCAGCTCATCGAAGCGGATGGCCGGGTCGCCCTGGAACCCGAGCGCGAGGTAGTTGAGGATCGATGGGGTGGGACGGCCATAGAACAGGCTGTCCATCAACACCCCCGAAAGGATCACCGCCGCGGTGGTGCCCAATAGGACCAATGCGTTCCGCCACGCATCGCGCCGGACCAACAACGACCAGGCTACGATCGAGGATACGATGGCGCCCGTGGGGGGCCTGCACAGGATCGCCAGACCGGCGAAGATCCCCGCCCACAAGGCCCAATGCCGCGTGCGCGGTGCGGCGTGCACCGTGGTGATCGCATGGAGCAGCAGGATCGCCGACCAGCCTTCGCTGCTGAACCGAACGCTCAGGAAGGGGATGAACCACAGCCCATAGGCCAGCACGATGTAGGCGCTGCGCGCTGCGCCGTGGTATCCGCCCAGGGTGGCGTTGACGGAACGGCGGATGGCCGCCAAGGCGAGCAACGCGGTGAGCGCACGCAGCAGAAAGGCCCGTGTGAACGGGTCGTGGACCCCCAAGGCCGCCGCCGCCTTGAACACGGCCACCGCCACCCACGGCTGAAAGGAGGATCGGATGCCCGCCTCGAATTCCCATGCCAGGTGCTCGATGTGCAGTTCGCCGAGCTTCCATTGGGCGAAGGCGATGATCTGGAAGTGCTCGTCGGCGCTGTGGTAGCCGCTGCTGTTCCATGCCGTGATGAGGTACACCACGAACGCGGTGTAGAACACGAGGCGATGGGTGCGTGCGGGGTCCACGTCGCGAAGGTGCGGAAAAGCGAACGGGCCTTGAAAGGCCCGTCCGTTCATGCCCGACCCAAGGTTCAGGCGCGTTCCAACTCCTCCCGCAACGCCGCCATGAACAGCTCCGTGGTGAGGTACTTGTCGGCCGTCACCTTGTCGCCGTGGATGCACACCGCGAGGTCCTTGGTCATCTTGCCGCTTTCCACCGTACGGATGCACACCTGCTCCAGCTTCGTGCAGAAGTCGATCAGCGCTTGGTTGCCGTCCAGCTTGCCGCGGAAGGCCAGGCCGCGCGTCCACGCGAAGATGCTGGCGATGGGGTTGGTGCTCGTGGGTTTGCCCTGTTGGTGCATGCGGTAGTGCCGGGTCACCGTGCCGTGGGCGGCCTCGGCCTCCATCGTCTTCCCGTCGGGCGTGATCAGCACGCTGGTCATCAGGCCCAGGGAGCCGAAGCCCTGTGCCACGGTGTCGCTCTGCACGTCGCCGTCGTAGTTCTTGCAGGCCCACACGTAGCCGCCGCTCCACTTCATGGCACTGGCCACCATGTCGTCGATCAAACGGTGCTCATACACGATGCCCGCCTCTTGGAACGCAGCCTTGAAGTGCTTCTGGTAGGTCTCTTCGAAGATGTCCTTGAAGCGGCCGTCGTACTTCTTCAGGATGGTGTTCTTCGTGCTCAGGTACAGCGGCCATTTCTTCGAGAGCGCCAGGTTGAAGCAGCTCATCGCGAAGCCCTCGATGCTCTCGTCCGTGTTGTACATGCTCAGGGCCACACCGTTGCCCTCGAAGTCGTACACGTTCCAGGTCTGCACTTCACCACCGTCATCGGGCGTGAAGGTCATGGTGAGCTTGCCTTTGCCTTTGATCACCGCATCGCTCGCGCGGTACTGGTCGCCGAAGGCGTGACGGCCGATCACGATCGGTTGCGTCCAACCCGGCACCAGGCGCGGGATGTTGCTGATCACGATGGGCTCGCGGAACACCGTTCCATTGAGGATGTTCCGGATCGTGCCGTTGGGGCTCTTCCACATCTGTTTCAGGCCGAACTCCTGCACGCGCGCCTCGTCCGGGGTGATCGTGGCGCACTTGATGCCCACGTTGTGCTTCAGGATCGCCTTGGCGCTTTCCACCGTGATCTTGTCATCGGTCTTGTCGCGGCTCTCGATGCCCAGGTCGTAGTACTCGATGGGGACATCCACGTACGGCAGGATGAGCTGGTCCTTGATCCATTTCCAGATGATGCGGGTCATTTCATCGCCGTCCAGTTCCACGACGGGCTTTGCTACCTTGATCTTCGACATTGTTCGCAGGGTCGTTGTCAGTTGTGGGTTATGCGAGCGCCTCTGTCTGTGGCCCGCCGCTCCGAGGTCGCGAATTTACCGCTCTTCCGGTAGCTGTAGTTCGTATGGCTGAGGGGTATGACTCCCATCAAAGCCTCGGCGTGTGGCACGGATGAAAACTCCGTTCTCGAAATGAGCCTTACGATAGACCTCCCCCTCCCGGTCGAAATAGAGGAATTCCCCGTCCGGACGACCGTCGGTATACCATCCGGTGTAGCTCACGGTACTGTCGTTGCGCTGCATGATCAATTCTCCTTGGGGGCGGCCTTGGATACACGTCACACGATAGCGACCCATGCCCATGGGGAATGTGGTCAGGTATTCACCATCGTACAGCGCTCCGGTCGAGTCCCTCAAGATCCGCTCACCGTGCATCTCACCATCACGGAAGCCGCCGGTCCACTCGATAAGGCCATTGGTGTGGTAACTCCTGAGCGTGCCATGTATTTGCCCGTAACGATACTCCACACGATAGTGTACGCGACCATTCGGGTAGTAGAAGATCTCGGGACCATGTCTTTCCCCATCGCGGAACGTGATCGAGTGGATCTTGCGGTCAAGGCTGTCATACTGCATCGCCGTACCGTGTCGGTAGCCCTTTGAATAGGGTACGGTCCACGTCCTTCTTCCGTGCCTATCGTACCAGGTCAACTCTCCATGGGAATATCCACGGCGATAGGTTTCGCGCCCCCTCAAAAATCCGGTGGTGTCGTACGCCAAGCCTTCACCCACCGGCCGCCCGTCCTTTCCGGTATTGTGGATCCAATACACGCCATTCTTCACCGCCGTGGTGTCCCTTTGCTGCGCGCACAACGGTGACGAAGCGAAGGTCAGGAGGAGGAACAGCCCCATTTTCATTCTCGGAACGATCTATGTCCGCTTCACCGGCCAACCAAAACTACGGAGGCCGCAATAAAGGATCGGTCTGTTCCACTCTGGATTGAGAGGAAGTGAAGAAGAAGAGGAAGCCGCAGCCATCCTCACCTCCTCACCACTTCACCCCAGGTCCAGGTCCAACTCCTCGCGCAGCTTCAACAGCGCCGGGTTCTTCTCCGCCAGCACCTTGAATTTCGCCATCGGCGTAACCGGCCGTTGTGCCACACTGGGTTCCTCGGTGATCACGTCCAGCTCCAAGCCGGGGTCGCCGATCTCGCGCCGCAGGTAGCCGAGCAGTTCCGGCTTTTCCTGCCGCATGTAGTTGCCTTGTACGGCGTTCACGATCGGGAAGGAGATCCGCCCGGGGCCGCTCACGGATGGCTCGCGCGCCATCAAGGTGGAGTGCAAACTGTCGCGTCCGCTCTGCTTCTGCTTCAACGCGTAGTCGCGCCATACCTTCTGCAACAACGCGGGATTCACCTCCTTGCTGGAGGCGGGCATGGCGGTGCCGCTATCCAATTCCATGGGTGCTGGTGGCGCGGCTTCCACGGCGGCCTCGGCCATGGTGCCCTTGATGCTCACCTGGCCCGCCAGCCGACGTTTCGGCATGTAGCTCGTGGGGGCCGTGCCTGTGGGGAGGGGAGCTGGTGCGGCCTGTTGGGCCGGTGCTGCCCCGACGGGTGCCTGGGGGGGCGTGGTCGCCGTGGTCCGGACCCCCACAGCGGCCGGAACGGTCACGTCAGGACTTTTTTTTTGAGCCGATGGATCCCCCGTGGTGTGGGGGCGGCACAACTGCATCAAGGCCAGCTCCACGAGCAGCCGCGGCTCCTTGCTCGCTTTGTACTGGCTGTCGCACTGCGCCAATCGGTCCAGCCCATGGACGAGGGTCTCCCGGTCCACGCGCTGGGCCTGGTCGCCATAGCGGGCGGTGAGGTCTTCGCTCACTTCCAGCAAAGGCAGGGTGCGCGGGTCCTGGCTCACGAGCAGGTCCCGGAAGTGGCGTGCCAGACCCGCCACGAACAGGTGCCCATCGAAGCCCTGTTGCAGGATGGTGTTGTACTCCACCAGCACGGCCGGGATGTCGCCGCGGATCACACTGTCCGTGATCCGGAAGTAGTGCTCGTGGTCCAGCACGTTCAGGTTCTTCACCACATCCTGGTAGGTGAGCCGCTCGCCGCTGAAACTCACGAGCTGATCGAAGATGGACAGCGCATCGCGCAAGCCGCCATCGGCCTTCTGGGCGATCACATGCAGGGCCTGCGCCTCTGCTTCGATCCCTTCTTTCTGCGCGATCCCCGCCAGGTGCCTGCTGATGTCCGAGATCATGATCCGCCGGAAATCGAACACCTGACAGCGGCTCAGGATGGTGGGCAGGATCTTGTGCTTCTCCGTGGTGGCCAAGATGAAGATGGCGTAGGAGGGAGGCTCTTCCAGCGTTTTCAGGAACGCGTTGAACGCCGCCGAACTGAGCATGTGCACCTCGTCGATGATGTACACCTTCTTGGTGCCCACTTGCGGAGCGATGCTCACCTGCAGGATCAGGTTGCGGATGTCCTCAACACTGTTGTTGCTGGCGGCGTCGAGCTCGAAGATGTTC
>SSGN01000115.1 GCA_008016945.1 Flavobacteriales bacterium | reverse complement strand
GCGGCCACACCGGCGCGGGCGATGGTGGGCATCACGTCGCGGTTGCCGCCGCGCGGGTCGGCGCTGGGGATGCCGTACTTGCGGATGCTGTGCGTGATGTCGAACACCAGCGGGTAGCCCGTGCGGCGCATGTGGTAGAAGGCGCGCGGGTCCACCACCAGGTCGTTGTAGCCGAAGGTGTAGCCGCGTTCGGTGAGGATCACCTTGCCGTTGCCCACGCTCTCGCACTTCTTCGCCGGGTTGATCATGTTCTCCGGTGCGAGGAATTGCGCGTGCTTCAGGTTGATCACCGCACCGGTCTTCGCGGCTTCGGTCACCAGGGTGGTCTGCATCACCAGGTAGGCCGGGATCTGGATCACATCCACCACCTCGGCGGCGGGCTTGGCCTGGCTGGGGTAGTGGATGTCGGTGAGGATGGGGAAGCCGAAATCCTTCTTGATGCGGGCCAGCACCTTCAGCCCTTCCTCCAGGCCGGGGCCTTGGTAGAAGTCGGCGCTGCTGCGGTTGTCTTTGGTGAAGCTGCTCTTGTAGATCACGGGCACCTTCAGGCGCTCGCTCACCTCCTTGAGCTTCTCGGCGGTGCGCAGCATCACGTCCTCGGTCTCGATCACGCACGGGCCGCTGATGAGGAAGAGTTCATCGCTGCCGCAGGCGATATTTCCGACGTTGACGATCTTGGTCATGGTTCTTCGTCGCCTTGATGTGGCGAATATCGGCACAAAGGTATCCTATGGCCGGTCTGTACCTTCGACCATCAGGTCGAAGACGAGTTCTCCCAGAAGGAAGCCCTCCAGCCGATCGCCGGCGATCAGCGGGGCGACCCCCGCTGGGGTGCCGGTGAAGAGCAGGTCGCCCGGTTCCAGCCGGAAGTAGCGTTCCACATAGGCGATCAATTCCTCTACGCTGAAGCGCATTTGGCCGCTGTGGCCGCTCTGGACCACTTGGCCGTTCTTCTTCAGCATGAATTCGATGTGGTGTCCGGCGGGGAAGGACTCCACCGCCGTGCGCGCTTCGGCCACGTATGCCGAGCCATCGAAGGCTTTGGCTTTTTCCCAGGGTAGGCCTTTGGACTTCAGCGCTTGTTGAACATCGCGCGCGGTGAGGTCGAGGCCCAGCGTCATCTTGTCGGCGACCGCTCGGCCATTGCGGTGGCCAATCACGTACACCAGCTCCACCTCATGCTCCACATCCTTGCTGAAGGCGGGCAGAACGATGGGCCCCGAATGAGGGAGGAGCGCACTGGGGGGCTTCAGGAACACCACGGGTTCTTCGGGCATGGGGTTGCCGAGCTCCTTGGCGTGTTCGCTGTAGTTGCGGCCGATGCAGATGAGTTTCATGGCAAGTCAGGAGGTCCGTGTTCCGTAGGTGGATCAGGGACAGTTTCAGGTATGCAGATCCGCCAGGGCATTGCGCATCACGGAGAGGGTGCTGTGTGGGAGTTCGGCCTTGGTCATGAGCCATTGTAGATAGCCCGGGTCGTTGCGACCGATGTTCTCCAAGGTCCACCCGGCGTACTTGCCGAAGGCGAGGCAGATCGCCCCACGGTCATCGAACCTCAACTTACCTGCCGGGTCCGGGTTGCGCTTCAGGTCGCCGCTCAATTCGCCGAGGAAGGCGATGTCGGGCTTCAATAGGTCGGGATAGCGGTCCAGTTGGGCCAGGAGCACGTCGGCGGTGGCTTGCACATCGATCAAGGCGTCGTGCGCACCATGGAGGTCTTTGCCACAGTAGAACCTCACGGCGGCGCTCAGGTCGCGCGGTTCCATCTGGTGGAAGATGCGCTGTACATCCACCACGCGCAGGTCGTTGGTACTCCAGTCGTATCCGATGCGGCTCAGCTCCTCGGAAAGAAGGGGGAGGTCGAAGCGCAACACGTTGAAGCCGCATAGATCGCAGCCGGCCAGTTGGTCGAGTACTTCGCGTGCCACCATCGCAAGGGTGGGGGCGGAGGCCACGTCGAGGTCGGTGATGCCATGCACGGCGGTGGCCTCCGCAGGGATGGGCATTTCGGGGTTCACCAGGGTCTGGTACTGCTCGCGTGTGCCGTCGGGCATAAGACGCACGATCCCGATCTGCACGATCCTGTCTTTACCGATGCGGGTTCCGGTCGTCTCCAGGTCGAATACCGCGAGGGGGCGTTGTAGGTTGAGGGACATCGCCGAAATGTAGAATGAAAGAACCCCGGACGATCGCCCGGGGTTCCATGAGTTCTGAACGATCGCCCGATCAGCGCACCTTGAGCTTGGCGTATTGGAACTTGCCATACTTCTCGGTGTTCTGGTAATCACCTTGGTACCGGGGGCCCTGCACCAAGCTGTTCACTGCCTCGAGGTAGAGTTTGCTCTCATCCTTGCCACGCGCCTTCACGGCCTCCAGCAATCGGGTGCGGGCATCTTCCATGCGCTTGCGGCTCAGGACTTCGTTGGTGCCGAAGGTCTTGGTGGGGACTTTCGAAGCACTGGCTTCGATCACCACGTTGGCCTTGCCGTTCTTGTCGATCAAGCCCACCACCACATCGACGAACTCCTTCCAGCGCTGCTCGTTCTGATCGATGTCCTTTGCGTTGTACGAGTAGAATTTGGTGTACTCGTCCGCATAGCTCGCATCGGGGGTCACATGTTTGGCACCTTTCTCCTTCACCTCGGCATCGGTACGGGCCTTTTCCTTGGCCTCTACGACCTCCTTCTCTTCCTTCGTCTTCTCTTTCCCGGCCACCACGGTGCCCGGTGCGACCTTCTCTCCGATCTCCTTCTTGCCGGGAGGCGATCCTTTCGGCAGGTCCACGATACTGGCCGGTCCGGCGAGTGATACGGGGCTGAGGTAGATCTCTTTGTTGATCTCCTGGTAGCTGCTTTCGCACTCCACGAAGATGTCCTCGGTGTGCACCGTCTTGTCGTTCACCCGGTAATCCAGGTTGTACTCCTTGCACGGGGGGAGGATGGCCACGTACACGCCATCGCGTTGCCTTGGTTTATAGCTCTTCACCTCGCCCGTGGCCTTGTCCGTGACATATAGGATGGTGGAGGGGGGGAGTGCTTCGCCTGGTGCGGGGATGATGTAGCCCTTCAGTACGGTGAGCCCTTCGGCCTCCATCTCGGTGGGCAGGTCCACGAAGTAGATGTCCTTCTCGCCATACCCGCTGTTCTTGTCGCTGCTGAAGTAGCCGCGGCGGCCATCGGCAGTGGTCACGAAGAACACATCGTCGTCGGTGGTGTTCAGCGGCGAGCCGAGGTTCTTCGGTGCGGTCCAGCTACCGTCGTCGTTCATCTCCGTGTAGAAGATGTCGAAACCACCCATGGAGTTGTGGCCTTTGGAGCTGAAGTAAAGGGTGCGGCCGTTGGGGTGGATGAAGGGGCCGTCCTCGTCGTATTTGGTGTTCAGCACCGGGCTGAGGTTCTGGGCCTTGCTCCATTCGCCACTGGGCAGTCTTACCGCGCGGTAGATGTCCCGGCCACCCAAACCGCTTTTACGATCGCTGACGAAGTAGAAGGTGTTCCCGTCGGCGGAAAGGGCGCCATGGGTCTCCCACGCCTTGGTGTTGATGTCGCTGCCCATGAGCACGGGATCGCTCCAGACCTCACCGACCAGCTTGCTTTCGTAGATGTTGCCGTCGCCACCATCGTCGCGGTACACGAACAGGGTTTGTCCGTCGGCGGCAACGTTGATCGTAGCCAAGTGCCCCACCGCGGGGTTGATGTTCAACACTTCGGGCTTCTGCCAGTTGCCTTCCCGATCCTTGTAGCTCACGTACACGTTCTCGTACGGAAGACCGGCGATCGGGTCGATCACCGCGCTGTTGGAGCTATCGGGCCGCACCCGGCGACTGGTGTAGAACAAGGCGTTGCCATCCACGCTGAGCACTGGGCTGAAATCCGGACCCGCCCAGTTGATCACCTGGCCTACGTTGGAGATCTGGTAGTTCATGGGCGAGGCTTGCAGCACCCGGGCGTTCGCCGTTTGCTCCTTGCCATGGCTGGCCAGTTCGCGCAGCTCGTGTTTGAGGTCGGAGCCATCCAAGAACTTCTGGTAGGCCACGTCGGCCTTGTCGAATTCGTTGTTCAAGTGGTACGCCCGACCCAAGTAATAATCCACTTCAGCGGGTGCGTTGCGTTCCCGTGCATCGAAGGGGTCGTAGCCCGCAGTGTTGAACGACCCGAAGTTCGCTTTACGCAGTGATGCCGCCCGTTCCAGATAGGGCAATGCCTTGGCTTTCTGGTTGTACGAGTTGAAGTAGGAAACGCCCAGCTTATAGTTCAAGTTCGCGTTCTCCGCATCCGTGCTCAACAACTGGCCCCAAATGTCCGCAGCCTGGTTGTAGAATTTCTCCTCCATGAGCTTGGAAGCCTCCTCGAACTTCCAATTGAATGAGGTGTTGTCCCCCTGTGCCAGCATGGGCGTGCTAACGAACCCGAGGAGGAGGGCGGTGATGGCAGCGTAGCCGTACTTCATGTCCAAGACGCTTTCGTTCTGATGCGGATCGCGTGGCTAAATGTAGAATTTTCCGGGTGCCTATGACCTAATGTTCAGAAGCTCTGGTCGATCGACCAGTTCTCGAGGATGTCGGCCACGCGACGGACGAAGCGCCCACCCAGGGCCCCATCCACGACCCGGTGGTCGTAGCTGTGGCTCAGGAACATCATGTGCCGGATCCCGATCATATCGCCCTGTGGTGTCTCGATCACCGCCGGTTTCTTCCGAATGGCTCCGGTGGCCATGATCGCTACCTGCGGTTGGTTGATCACCGGTGTGCCCAGCACATTGCCGAAGGTGCCTACGTTGGTAACGGTGTATGTACCCCCTTGAATATCATCGGGTTGCAGCTTTCCGGCACGGGCTCGGTTCGCCAGGTCGTTCACCTTCTTGGTAAGGCCCACCAGGTTCAGTTGGTCCGCATTCTTGATCACCGGCACGATCAGGTTGCCAGTGGGCAGTGCGGCGGCCATCCCGATGTTGATGTCCTTCTTCTTGATGATGTTCTGCCCATCGACCTGGATGTTGATCAGGGGCATTTCCTTGATGGCCTGGGCGATGGCCATGATGAAGATCGGGGTGAAGGTGATCTTCTCGCCTTCGCGCTGTTCGAAGAGCTTCTTCACCTTTTCGCGCCACAGGACCAGGGTGGTCACGTCGGCCTCGACGAAGCTGGTCACGTGCGGACTGGTGCGTTTGCTCATCACCATATGGTCGGCGATGAGTTTCCGCATGCGGTCCATTTCGATGATCTCGTCTCCGGGAGCGGGAACGAGCGTGGGGGCTGGAGTGCTGGTGGGGGCGGCCGGTGGTTGTGCCGGAGCGGCCACGGGAGCGGAAGGCGGCGCTGCGATGGGGGCGCCGGCGGTGGGGGCACCCCGGTTCGGCAGATAATCCAGGATGTCCTTCTTGGTCACCCGCCCACCTTGGCCGGTACCCGCGATGGCTTCCAATTCCTGTAGGGAGACGCCTTCATTCTGGGCGATGTTCCGCACCAAGGGCGAATAGAACTTGCCGCTGGGGCTGGTGCGTGTGATGGGTGCCGCATCGACCTTCGCACTGGCCGGGGCCGCAACGGCCTTCGGTGCGCCATTGGCCACGGCGGTCGCTGGTGCTGCATGCGCCGGGGCCGGAGCTTGCGCTCCCGCGCTGCCGATCTGCGCTATGGGTTGCCCCACCTTCACCACATCCCCATCGTTCACCAACCGCTTCAGCAGGATCCCCGCTTCTGGTGCCGGCACCTCGCTATCCACCTTGTCGGTGGCGATCTCCACGATGGGCTCGTCCGCCTCCACGCGGTCGCCTTCGCTCTTGAGCCATTTGATGATGGTGGCTTCGGCCACGCTTTCGCCCATCTTGGGCAGCAGGATGTCGATCTGGGACATGGGCACGTCTTCGCCTAAGGCGGTGGCCAAAGGTAGCCATGCGTGGCGATGGCCGCACGCTCAATCGCGACCCAGGTCGTGCAGGCCTTTCCAAACGGCCCGGAGGTCGATGCCAGCCTTGTAATCCTTGGCGTACACGATGTTGGCACGGTGCAGGGTCAGGCTGTCCTGCGGACCTTGGTCTGCGGTGGGGGGGATCACCCCCCGTAGCAGGGTGGGAAGTTTCAAGGGGCTTTCCAACATGGGGCCGTAGCTCACCCAGCTCTTGCGCCTGCGGACCACCTCCCACCAGTTCCGTACGAAACCGGGGCGATCCTTCACCACGATCAGCATGAGCGGGGCGGTGACGAGGAAGACACCGGCCAGGGCCAGGTCGGTGATGCGCTTGGTGCGTCGCCCGGCGGCGCTGTTCACCGCATACCGTTCCATGATGTACAGGTCGTTGAGGCTCTCGATGCTGTTGGGACCGATGATGAATTCGCGTCCCGGTTGGGCGATCTTGAACATGGCCCCCGTGGGCCGGAGCTTCTCCATCAGCTCGATGATGTGTGCCCAGCGCAGGTCCTTCGCGCAGAACACCACTTCGTCGAGGTCGTCCTTGGCGATGCGGCGGGCGATCTCCTGGGCGGCATTCGGTGCGAGGACCTCCTCCACGCTCATCTGCCGTTGACGACCCAAGCCGAAATGGGTCTGCCAGAGCAGCGCAAGGGCGGAGCCGTTCTCCTCCGTACTGCCGATGGCGAGCACCCGTTTCAGGTCGAGGCTTCGCAAGCTGTACCCCTTGAGGCCAAGGAGGTGCATGACGATGCGGCTGGCGATGGGGGCGAGGCCCAGGAGCAGGACGGCGGAAAGATCCAACAGGAATGAGGCGGGCATGCCGGCCCATGCCCTGCGCAGCAGGAAGTACAGGAGCCATAGCGCCATGCCCTTGGCCACGTTCAGCAGACGCACCGGGCGGTCGTACGCTCCGGTAAGTGCCATCAAGGCCACCAGCAACGCCACGTGGCCACCAATGGCCAGGAGGGAGCGTGCCGCTCCATCGGAACCCACCCACCACGAATAGGACCAGGCCAGGACCAGCATGAACGTGAAGTCCATGATCGGCAACAGGGCCCGGTTGAGGAAGCGCGAGACGATGGCGCCTGCGGCGCTCAGGTAGATGCTGCCGTTGATCAGCAGGCTGAAGAAGTCCGTGCCTCGCCGCGTGAAGTGCTTCTTCGCGAAGATCGCCATGGCGTTGTAGAACACGAACACGTAGTTCACACTGCTCTTCTTGGTGCTCTCCCCTTTGTAGTGGATGATGGGGGTTTCCGGAAAGTACCAGTTCTCGTACCCACCCAGGGTGATCCGGTAACTGAGGTCGATGTCCTCGCCGTACATGAAGAAGCTCTCGTCCAGCAAGCCCACCTTGTCCAGTGTCTCCTTGCGGAGGAACATGCAGGCACCGGAGAGGATCTCGATGCGTGCGGTCTCGTTGTCGGGCAGGTGTCCCAGATGATAGCGACCGAAGGTCCGGCTGCGCGGGAACATGCGGGTGAGCCCGATGATCTTGTTGAAGGCCACCGCCGGGGTGGGCAGGCCTCGTTTGCTTTCGGGAAGGAAGGTGCCCGTACCGTCGATCATCTTCACCCCGAGGCCACCGGCCTTCGGATGTGTATCCATGAAGGCGATCACCTTACGGAACACATCTTCGCCCACCACGGTATCGGGGTTCAGCAGCACCACGTATTCCGCAGTGCTCATCCGTATGGCCTGGTTGTTGGCCCTACTGAAACCCACATTCTCCGTATTCGCGATCAGCTTCACCCCGGGGAACTTCTCCCGCACCATCTCCACGCTGCCATCGGTGCTCAGGTTATCCACCACGTACACATCACCATCGATCCCCTTGAGCGCCTCCTGCACGGTGCGCAGGCACTGCTCCAGGTAGGCCCGGACATTGTAGTTGACGATGATGACGGAGATCTTCATGCGCTCATGGGCACCGGTGCGCCGGGGCACCTGGACTCATCGCTTCGCCCCTTGTTCATATGGTTTACGGTCCGTGATGCTGCGCCCAAGGGTTAGCTCGTCGGCAGTGCTCAGGTCGCCGCCAACGCTCAGGCCACGGGCCAGGATGCTTACGGCCACTTGTTGTTCGGCCAATCTACGGTTCAGGTAGAATCCGGTGGTGTCTCCTTCCAAGGTGGTGCCCAGGGCCAGGATCACTTCGCGCACCTTGGTATCGCCCGAATGGATGCGGGCCATCAGTTGGCGCGTGTTCAGGTCGTCCGGTCCGATGCCATCCATGGGGCTGATCACACCGCCGAGAACGTGGTAGCGGCCCTTGTATTGCCGGGTGTTCTCGATGGCGATCACATCGCGGATGTCCTCCACCACGCAGATGGTACTGCCATCGCGGTTCGGATCACGGCAGATGGCGCAGGTCGGCTCGTCACTGATGTTGCAGCACTCCACGCAGAATCGCACCTCGTCGCGCATACGCCGGATGGCCTCGCTGAACCGGGCCACTTCGTGCGGCTCGCGCCGTAACAGGTCCAGTGCCAGGCGCATCGCGGTGCGGCGGCCAATGCCGGGCAGGGTGGCCAGCTGATCCACAGCGGCTTCGAGCAGGGCAGAGGAATGGGACATGGGGCGTGTCGCGGTGGACGGGGCGCAAAGATGGCCTCTTGGCGGTTCCCGCCGGTGCCATGATCGGTCCCTTGTTCATTTTCTGCGTCCTGGAGCCGGTCGATATGGCCTTGGCGCCTGTTCCTTCGCCCCATGAGCCCAGCACTTCTCCTTGCCATCGTCTTCGGCTATTTCCTCCTCTTGCTCGGCATCGCTTGGTACACCAGCCGTGGCGCAGGTGAGCATGCGTTCTACAGCGGCGAACGGAAGAGCCTCTGGTGGGTAGTGGCCTTCGGCATGATCGGCACCAGCCTCAGCGGGGTCACCTTCATCAGCGTGCCGGGTCAAGTGGCGGCGAAGGGATGGACCTATTTCCAGCTCGTGGTGGGTTTCGCCATCGGCTACTGGATCGTGGCCGGGGTGCTTTTACCGCTGTACTACCGGCTGGGCCTCACCAGCATCTACGGCTATCTGCGCGGGCGTTTCGGCATGGTGAGCTATCGGACGGGCGCTTCCTTCTTCATTCTCTCACGCCTTGCGGGCGCCACCATCCGGATCTTCGTGGTGCTCAATGTGATCCAACTCTTCGTACTCGACGCTATGGGCGTGCCCTTTGAGGTCACCGCCTTCTTGGTGATGCTGATGATCGTGCTCTACACCTTGAAGGGCGGCGTGAAGACCATCGTGTGGACCGACACCCTGCAAACGCTGTTCATGCTCGGCGCCTTGGTGGGTACCATCGTGTACATCGTGAACCATGCCGATATGAGCGACTGGAGCACCCGGTTGGCCGAAAGCGGCATGACACGCATCCTCGACCTCGACTGGCGCAGCGACGGTTTCCTCCTGAAGCAGGTCCTCGCCGGCATGTTCATCACCATCGCCATGACGGGACTTGATCAGGAGATGATGCAGAAGAACCTGAGCGTGGCCACGGTGGGTGGCGCGAAGAAGAACATGCGGGTTTTCAGCGTGATCCTCCTTGGTGCCAATTTGCTCTTCCTCTTGCTTGGTGCGCTGCTCTATCTCTATGCCGATATGATAGGCATCGGGCTGCCCGCAAGGCCGGACGATGTGTTCCCTACCCTGGCGTTGCAGTATTTCCCGGTGTGGCTGGGCCTTTTCTTCATCATCGGCCTCATCAGTGCGCTCTTCCCCAGTGCCGATGGCGCGCTCACCGCCCTCACCGCAAGCACCTGCATCGACCTGATCGGGATCCGTGATCGTGGCTGGGACGAAGTACGGCAGAAGCGTGTTCGCCAGCGCGTGCACCTGGGCATGGCCGCGCTCTTCATGGCCTTCATCCTGTATTTCCACTGGTTGGCCACACCGAGCGTGATCAAGACGCTGTTCGATATCGCAGGGTTCACCTATGGACCGTTGCTGGGCCTCTTTGCCTATGGCCTCCTTTTCAAAGGGCGTCCACAGGAACGGTGGGTGCCGGTGGTGTGCGTCGCCGCGCCGGTGCTCACGTATTTGCTGCGCATGTACTCGGAAACGCTGCTTTTCGGATACAAGATGGGTTTCGAAGTGCTGTTGGTGGTGGCTGGCCTCACCATGGTGGGGCTGCGGCTCATCGGCCGGCGCCGTGTGGACCAAGCCCTGGTGGAAGAGGTGGCGTGACCCGTGCGGCCGATCATGGCGGCAAGGCGGAGCGCGAACCCAAGACAGGTATGCTCGATCCGTCGCGCTTCCGTCCCCAGCATGTCATGATGCCTTCTTACTCAAGGTAGGCCGCGCACGGCTTACCCCCGGTGTATCGGTTTCCGATGGCGTCGTGCGGTTCCGCCGCACCGCGTTCCTTGTGGTTCGTAGGCGGCCCTTGCCGCTCGGTTGAGCAGGAATGCGTCCAGGACCATCAACACGCACATGCTCTTGTTGAACGAACAGTTCCGTTGACGCCCGAAGGCCGGGCTACAGGGTAGGGGAGGCCTCAGAAACCGGACACGCCCGGCCCCGCTGCAACGCTGCCGTTGAGGTGTGCCTGTAACGCCGCTTCGTTGGGGATGAGCACCCGACGGGCCTTGCTACCCTCGAACGCTCCCAGGACACCCGCGGCCTCCAATTGGTCCACGATACGCCCGGCCCGGTTGTACCCCAGTTTCAGCTTGCGCTGGATCAACGATGTACTGCCTTGTTGGGTCTGTACCACCAACCGGGCCGCTTCCTCGAACATGCTGTCGCGATCGCCATCGTCCAGGTCCACACCGCCTTCACCATCCTCGGTGGGCACTTCGGGCAGGAGCAGGGCGTCCGGATAGCCGCGCTGGGCACCGATGAAATCGCAGATCTTATCCACCTCGGGGGTGTCCACGAAGGCGCACTGGATCCGGATCAGATCATTGCCCGTGCTCAGCAACATATCTCCTCGGCCGATCAACTGGTCGGCTCCACCAGCGTCGAGGATCGTGCGGCTGTCGATCTTGCTGGTGACGCGGAACGCGATGCGCGCAGGGAAGTTGGCCTTGATGGTGCCGGTGATGATGTTCACGCTCGGCCGTTGCGTGGCGATGATCAGGTGGATACCGATGGCACGCGCCAGCTGGGCCAGACGGGCGATGGGTGTTTCCACTTCGCGGCCTGCGGTCATGATCAGGTCGGCGAACTCGTCCACCACCAGAACGATGTAGGGGAGGTACCGATGCCCATGTTCCGGGTTCAACCGTCGTTGGATGAACTTGGCGTTGTACTCCTTGATGTTGCGGCATTGTGCGTCCTTGAGCAGTTCGTACCGCTCGTCCATCTCGATGCACAGGCTGTTCAGCGTGGCCACCACCTTCTTCGTATCGGTGATGATGGCCTCACCTTCGCCGGGTAGCTTGGCCAGGAAGTGCCGCTCGATCTTGTTGAACAGGGTGAGTTCCACCTTCTTGGGATCGACCAGTACGAATTTGATCTGGCTCGGGTGCTTCTTGTAGAGCAACGAGACGAGGATCGCGTTGAGCCCAACGGATTTGCCCTGGCCCGTGGCACCGGCCATGAGCAGGTGGGGCATCTTGGTGAGGTCGGTGACGAAGGTCTCGTTACTGATGGTCTTGCCCAGCACCAACGGAAGGTCCATGCCGCTGTTCTGGAATTTCTCACTGGCGATCACCCCGCGCATCCCCACCACCTGTGGCTTGCTGTTGGGCACTTCGATGCCGATGGTGCCCTTGCCCGGGATGGGGGCGATGATCCGGATCCCCAACGCTGCCAGGCTCAGCGCGATGTCGTCCTCCAGGTTCTTGATCTTGCTGATCCGCACACCGGCCTGTGGTACGATCTCGTACAAGGTGACCGTGGGGCCGATGGTGGCCTTGATCTTGTCGATCCCGATGTTGTAGTGCCCCAGCGTTTCGACGATGCGGTCCTTGTTGGCTTCCAGTTCCTCACGCGTCACGGTGAGCTCGCCGGTGCCGTGGTCCACCAGCAGGTCAACCGGCGGAAGCTCGTAGCTGCTCAGGTCCAGGGTGGGGTCGTATTCACCGAACTCCTTCAGCTTCTCTTCGATCTGGTCTTCGGAGAGCACCACGTCCGCTGGACCGGTGGTCACGCTCATCCCCCCCACTTCAGTCTCCAAACCATCAGCTGCGGCGACAACGGGTGAGGCCACCGGTACCATGACTTCCATGGGTGCGGTGTCCAATTCAAGGGCCATAGGTGCGGTGGCCGGTTCTTCAATGGCGTTCTCCTCGGGCTCTTCTTCCACTTCCTCCTCTTCCATCACCACTTCTTCCACAGCCTCTTCCTCGTCCTCTTCGGCTATGTCCTCCGCTTGCTCTTCATCCTCGACCAGCGCAACGGGGGCTGGGGCAGTGCGTAACCGAACTCCCTTGGGAGCCACCTCGGCGGGGGCTTCTTTCACCTCGTGGTGTTCTTCTTCTTCACGCGGTGCAGCCTTCAGGCGTGCGAACAGGTCGCCCAACCAGTGGAATTGCGTGTTGAAAGTGAAGGTGATGAATGCGCCTAATGAGAAGAGGATGAGGGCGCCCGTTCCGAAGTTGCCGAGTAGCGCGGTGAGATGTTTGGTGATGGTGAACCCGATGCCTCCCCCGAGGAACACATATTCGCCGCGGAAGAGGAAACCCAGCACGGCAGGGAACCAAAGCATGGCCATGGCGGTCCAGCCCAAGGTCCGTTTCACGGGGAGCAGCCAGGTGCCGAGCAGGATGCGCACACCGGCCAGGAAACTCCACAACACCAGGCCGAAAGCGGCGATGCCGAACCACTTGTAGATGAACCGGTTCGCCGTAAGGGCACCGACCTTGCCCAGCCAGTTCTCCGCTTTCACTTCCGGGCTGAAGATCTCGGACCAGGAACGGCCGATGAGGTCTTGGTCGATACGCCAGGTGAATAGGAACGAGGTGAAGGCCACCAGCAGATAGGCGGAACTCAGCAACAAGAACAATCCGCCGATCCTATGCGTACGTTCATTGGCCAGGAATGCCTTGAATCGGGCCCAACGCCCTGCGCCAACAGGCGCCTGCCCCCGCGACCGCTTGGTGGATGTGGAGGTTCCGGTATCCTCGCGGACGGTGTTTCGTTTCGTGTTGGCCAAGGTGCGTGCGGCTTGCCGGACCGCGCCTCAAGGCAGCGACCCGCGTACTGGATCCGGTCAAAACTACCGGGAGGCCAGAGGACAACGCACAGGAGAGCGGGCCTATTATGAACAGGCCGGTGGGGAAGATCGCCGGAAGATCACGGCGCACTCACATGGAGAAGGTCGCCAGGACTTCGCTCAACTCGTGGTGTAGCACCTCGGGCTTTACGGATTCGAAGTCCTTCTTCACCATGAAGCGGGAAGGATCCACTTCGCCGGGCTGTACGCTGATGGCGTTGAGCCGCATGCGCATGCCGTACTGCACGATATCGTAGCGCAGGAGCACACCTGGCACTTCGGCGAAGGGGCTGAACCAGTTGGGATGCTCCAAGGCGATCCGGTCCGTGTACCAGAGATCGGTCTCCGGGTGGTCGATCCGATCGAAGATGGCGATGGCCCGCTTGCAGGGAAAACCAGCGATGGTGTCACGGTCCGAGGTGAAGAGGATGGTGGGTTTGCCACTGTCCTGGTTGAAGAGGCTGAGGTCTCCAGGTTGTAGATGGGCCACCATTTTCTTGCTCATCAAGCTCAGGTGGTAGTCAAGCACCTGGTCGATACCATCGATCACCATGGTGGTCCGAAAGACACCCATGCCTGCGCTCAACTCGGCTATTTGCTTGTCATCCGAGAAGAGCAGGGTGGTCTTTTCGGGCAGCATGCCCGCCATGATCCCGTTCGGGTCGTAGTCCGGAAAGGAGAGGGCATACTCGATCACGCCTTCCGCCAAACGCCGTTCCAATAGGCCCGACGAACAACCACTGAGCAAGGGGGCACTGGTCAAGGCCAGGATCGTAAGTTTTTGTGCCAAGCGCGGCATGGGGTCCGAGTGTTTGGGTGAAGGTGGCCTTCGTACGAAGCAGGTGGCGGTTGTGTTCCGTGGTGGTCAGGTTGTTCTCATCGTTTAGCCGCTGAATAGGGGTTTGAACATGGAATTGAAATGGTGGATTGCGTGTCGCAATGCCTTGATACTTAGGGAGTCGAAGTCGGGGCGGGGGTGCTCGGTCGCCTCGGCGTACCTTCGTCATGCCATTTCCGGATTGTTGCATGGAACTACGATTGATCGAAGCCGCCTCGGAGATCGGGGCGGGAAAGCGGGGAGCGAGCATGGGCATGGCCGCCTTGCGTGTGGCCGCATGGAAGAACGGGAGTGAGCTATTCGGTCACGCCGAGGAAAGCATCCTGCGCGATGAGAACGATGTGCTGTACGAGGATGATGATTCGCCCAATGCGCACCATATCGATGGCCTGATCCGCTTCGAGAGCGACCTGGCGTACGAGGTGTATAGGTACCTAAGGAACAATAT
>SSGN01000045.1 GCA_008016945.1 Flavobacteriales bacterium | reverse complement strand
GGTGATGGACATGCCATGCGCGGCGCAGAGCACGGTGAACTCGAAGGTAACCGGGATGAAGGCCGGCAGGTTCTGGTACAACGTGAAGCTCGGCTTGCCACCGATGTTCATCGGCCAGTCGAAGATGTTCATGTACCAGATGCCGAGCAGCGCCAGACAGGTGCCCGTGATGCCGAACATGAAGGCCACGATGGCCAGGCGGGTGCGCTTCACCCCGATGATCGGGTCGATCCCGTGGATCGGGAAGGGCGACCAGGTGTCCTTCACCTTGATGCCATTGGACACCAGCTTGCGTGCCCCTTCCTTCAGTTGCTCGGGGTCCTCGTAGACGGCGTAGATGACCTTGTTCGCCATGTCGATCAGTGGTGATGGTGTTGCGCGGCCTCCTTCTTGTAGCTCTCGCCGCTCACTTTCAGGATGGACTTCACCTCGTTCAGCGCCAGCACCGGGAAGTACCGGGCGAAGAGCAGGTAGAGGGTGAAGAAGATACCGATGGTGCCGATGAACACGCCCGCATCCATCCAGGTGGGGTGGAACATGTTCCAGCTGCTGGGCAGGTAGTCGCGGTGCAGGCTGGTCACGATGATCACGAAACGCTCGAACCACATGCCGATGTTCACGATGATGCTCATGAAGAACGTGAAGGCGAAGTTGCGGCGCAGGTTGCGGAACCAGAACACCTGAGGGCTGATCACGTTGCAGGTCATCATGGCCCAGTATGCCCACCAGTACTTGCCGGTAGCGCGGTTGATGAAGGCGTAGCTCTCGTACTCCACGCCGCTGTACCAGCTGATGAACAACTCGGTGATGTACGCCACACCCACGATGGAGCCCGTGACGATGATCACGATGTTCATGTACTCCACGTGCTTCACGGTGATGTAGCTCTCGAGCTTCATCACTTTGCGCATGATGAGCAGCAGGGTCTGCACCATGGCGAAGCCGCTGAACACCGCGCCGCTCACGAAGTAGGGCGGGAAGATCGTGGTGTGCCAGCCGGGGATCACCGAGGTGGCGAAGTCGAAGCTCACCACCGAGTGCACCGAGAACACCAGCGGGGTGGCGATACCGGCGAGCACCAGGCTAACCTCCTCGAAACGGGTCCAGGCCTTGGCATTGCCGCTCCAACCGAAGCTGAGGATGCCGTAGAATTTCTTCATGCCAGGCTTGGTCACCTTGTCGCGGATGGTGGCGAAGTCGGGGATCAGGCCGATGTACCAGAACACCAGGGACACGCTGAAGTAGGTGCTGATGGCGAACACATCCCACAGCAGGGGCGAGTTGAAGTTGACCCAGAGCGAACCGAATTGGTTGGGCAGGGGGAACACCCAGTAGCCGAGCCAGAGGCGCCCCATGTGCAGCAGCGGGAAGAGCGCCGCCATGATCACGGCGAAGATGGTCATCGCCTCGGCGGAGCGGTTCACGGCCATGCGCCACTTCTGGCGGAACAGCAGCAGCACGGCGCTGATCAGGGTGCCGGCGTGGCCGATGCCCACCCACCACACGAAGTTGGTGATGTCCCAGGCCCAGTCCACGCTCTTGTTCATGCCCCACACACCGATGCCCTTGCTGAGCAGGTACATGATGCAGCCAACGCCGTACAGGGCGATCAGGCCGGCGATGGTGATGAGCACATACCACCCGCGGGGTGCCTTGTTCTCGATGGGCCCCACGATATCCTGTGTGATATCATGGTAGGTCTTGTGACCCAGGATGAGCGGTTCTCGGATCGCTGCTTCTGAATGCATGGGGTCCTTATCGTTGCTCAGGCGTGGTGTGCGGCGGCCTCGTCGGCGTTGCGCACCTTCACCAGGTAGTTCACATTGGGTTTCACACCGATCTCTTCGAGCATGTGGTAGCTGCGATCGGCATCGGCCAGGCCACGCACCTTGCTCTTCTTGTCGTTCAGGTCGCCGAACACGATGGCACCCGTGCCGCAGGCGGCGCTGCAGGCCGTTTCAATGGCGCCGTCCTGTACCGGAGTACCGGCCTTCTTGGCGGCCAGCTTGCCGGCCTGGATCTCCTGCACGCACATGCTGCACTTCTCGATCACACCACGGCCGCGCACCACCACATCGGGGTTCAGCACCATGCGGCCCAGTTCGTTGAAGGCGGGGTTCACCTCGGCGAACTTGTCGGACACGTAGTTGAACCAGTTGAAGCGGCGCACCTTGTAGGGGCAGTTGTTGGCGCAATAGCGGGTGCCGATGCAACGGTTGTAGGCCATCTGGTTGAGGCCTTCGTTGCTGTGCGTGGTGGCGGCCACCGGGCACACCGTTTCGCACGGTGCGTGGTTGCAATGCTGGCACATCACCGGCATGAACACCACCTTCGGGCTCTCGCTGGGCACTTCCATATCGAGGTACATCTCGATCTTGCCCAGACCTTCCGCCTTCGCACGCTCCTTGGTCATGTCGGAGCTGTAGTAACGGTCCAGGCGCAACCAATGCATCTCGCGGCTGCGGCGCACCTCGTCCTTACCTACCACGGGGATGTTGTTCTCGATGTTGCACGCCGTGATGCACGCGCCACAACCGATGCAACCGTTCAGGTCGATACTCAGGCCCCAGCGGTGGCCCACGCCTTCCACGGGGTGTTCCTCCCATAGGTCGAACTCGGCCACCGGCTTCTTGTCCAGGGCGTTGATCGTGCCATCCGCGTTCACGTCCTCGTGCACGGCGAGGGCATGCGGCTGGTTGTAGGCGTTCTTGTCGCCCGCCTTGTAGGTGGCCACAGTGGTCTCCTTCACCACGCTGTGGCGGTCCATGGCGGTGAGGTGGGTCTGGGTGATCGCCACCGGATAGGTGTTGCCACCCGGGGTGACCCCTGCGCTCAGCACATCATAGCACACCAGCCCTTCCACCAAGGAGGTGAAGGGATAGACGTTGCGCCCCACCGGCTTGAACTCCCCATTGTGGTTGGTGACGCAGGCGGCCATGCCCACTTTCTCGCCGAACTCGCCACGGCCGTAACCCAAGGCGATGGCGATGGTGCCCGGCTTCTGTCCCGGCGCGGGAACCACCGGCAGGCTGATCTCCTTCTCACCCACCTTCACGATCACCACGCTGGCCGGTGCCTTCTCACCCAGGTACATGTTCAGACCCAGGCGCTCCACGTCCGTTGGACTCATGCACACGTAGTTATCCCACGTGATCTTGGTGAGCGGATCGGGCATTTCCTGCAGCCACGGGTTGTTGGCATGCTGGCCACTGCCAATGGCCTCGGTGGTGTATAGCGCCAGTTCGAACTCGCCACCGCCGTTGCTGGCCTTCGTTGCGGCCGAGGTGGCAGCGGCCACATCACCGGCGAACACCACGGGCGTGGTGGAGGCCGTCACGGGCACGGTCATCACGCCATCGTGCACGGCCGTGTTCCATGTCTCGTCGAAGTTGGTCACCACGGCACCATGAGCCGTGAGCTGCTCGCGCCAGGTCTGGCGCATGAACGCGTGCCAGCTGCTGTACGACCCTGCCCAGCGGATCAGGCTCTCCTGCCATTGGCGGGTGCTGAACAACGGACGGATCGCGGGTTGACCCAGGGCGTAGTGACCGGGTTTCGGATGATAGTCGTTCCAAGCCTCCAGGTAGTGGTGGTCCGGGGCGATCCAGCTGCAGAGGCTGGCCGTTTCGTCGGCATACCCGCTGAAGCTCACGCTCAATCCGACCTTCTCCAGGCCGGCTTTGAACTCCTCGGCATTGGGCAAGGTGTACGCCGGGTTGACGCCAGCGATGAACAAGGCGCCCACTTTACCTGCGTTCATGTCCTTCACTAATTGTCCCACCGCCGCATCATCCCCTTGTTTGAAATGGGTGTGCGCATCGAGGTCGATGGTGGTGCCGTAGTTGCCCAGGATGCTGTTGATGCTGTTCACCAGCACCTGCACTCCTTCGTTGTTACTGCCGGCGAGCACCAAGCTTTTCCCTTTGGCGGCCAGCAGCGCCTTCGCCGCGCCCTCGGTGGCCTTGAGCATTTCGGCATCGGCGCCCGCCTTGTTCCCACTGATGTGGGCATGAAGGGCCACCACGGCCTTGGGCAGTTCGCTGATGCGCAGGGGAACTCGCACGTCGGCGTTGGCACCGGTGAGGCTCATCCGCGCTTCGAACTGGTAGTGGCGGCTCATCACCTCGTCCGGGTTGCGGCGGACGGCATATTGCCAGGTGTTCTCGCTGGTGCTTCCCCAGCTGCTGAGGAAGTCGGCATCCACGCTCACGATCACATCGGCCTTGGTGAGGTCGTAGCTGGGGAACACCCGCTTGCCGAAGCTCTTCAGGTTGGCGCCTGTAACGCCTCCATAGCTGATGGTGTCGTACTGGATGTGCTCCACCGCACTGGTCGGCGTGCCGGGAGAAAGGGCATCCGTGGTCACCACCACACCACCATGCTTCGCCTTGAAGGCCGCAATGGCCGCCTTGGTGCTGGGGCTGATGATGGTGTTGGTGAGCAGTACGATGCGCTTTCCAGCAGCGGCTGCAAGCCCCGCTTCAATGGCCTGGTCCGCTGTGGCCCAATCGGTCACCGCTTCGGCACCTTTGGCCTTGGGGCCGGTGAGGCGTGCGGTGTCGTACAACGACAACACCGAACTGTTCATGCGGGCGTTGATGCTGCCCTTGGCAAGTGCCGGGTTCCGGTTGATCCCGAAACGCGGATTGCCCTTGATCATGATGGGGCGCCCTTCGCGTGTCTTCACCAGGATGCTGCCGAAATCCTCCCCGTCGTAGAAGGTGCTGGCGTACCAGTTGGCCACACCGGGGGTGATGTCCTCGGGCTTGTTGACATAGGGGATCGACTTGATCACCGGTGTCTCGCAAGCGGCGAGGGTGGCGGCACCCAGGCTGAAGCCCAGGAACTTGAGAAAATCGCGGCGGCCCGTGGTGGCTCCGGAAATGGAGGCATTGCCCAGGAACTGGTCGATGCCCTGCTCATTCGGGAACTCGTTCTCACGGCCCTCCATCGACCCGGGGTGCTGATGCAACTCACCGAGGTCCTTCCAATATCGCTTCGTGCTCGACATGCGGCGCGCGTTTCGGTCTTAGTAGTGGCACTTGGCGCATTCCCAGCCGCCAAGCTCCTTCACACTGATCTTCTCGTCCTCCAGGTACTTCTTCAATTCCGCATGGCCCATATCCGTCTCCTTCATGCGGGCCATGATCTCGTCGTAGTAGCCGTTGCCGGCCATCTTCACATCCTTGGTGTTGTGGCAATCGATGCACCAGCCCATGGTGAGGGGGGCCCATTGCTCGGCCACGTCCATCTGCTCGTCGATGGGGCCATGGCATTCCTGGCATTCCAACTTGCCTACCGCCACGTGCTGGCTGTGGTTGAAGTAGGCGTGATCCGGCAGGTTGTGCACCTTCACCCACTTCACGGGTTGTTCGTTGCCGGTATAGCTCTGGTTGGCTGGATCCCAACCCACGGCGGCGTAGATCTTGGCGATCTCGGTGGTGCCGGTGTTGCGGCCCGTATCCACCGCCTTGTGGCAGTTCATGCACACGTTGGTGCTGGGGATGCCCGCATGTTTGCTCTTCTCCGCACCGCTGTGGCAGTATTGGCAGTCGATGGCCAGATTTCCCTTGTCCGCCTTGCCCGCATGCAGGGTGTGGTTGAACAGGATGGGTTGTTCGGGCTTGTAATGGGGAACCTCGTCGCCGCCATACACCCCGACCACCCAGGCCGCATCCCACAACTTGAGAACGAGGAAAACCACGATGAACAGGCCGATGATGCTGGCGAAGGCCTTGTTGTTCCAAGCCCAGGAGCGAAGGCTCTGGCCGAAGGTCTGGTCGGGAAGGGGCTCCTTGCCTTCGGCCTCGCGCACGGCGTTGGCCAGGCTCTTCTTCACCCCGGTCAAGCTCAAGGCCACCACCAACAGCAAGAGGGCGATGACCACCAGCCAGGGCCAGGAGCTACCCCCATCGTCCGTCTTGGTGGCTTGGGTCTCCACACCGGCCACCGGCGCACCTTTGGGTGCCGGGGGGGCGTAGTTGTCGGCGTAGTAGAACACCGCATCGATCTCCTCGTTGCTCAGGGCCTGGGCCGTCATCGGGCTCTTCTTCCACTTCTCGAAGAGCTCATTGGCGTAAGGGTTCCCTGTTTTCAGGTAAGCCGAGCTGTTCTTCACCCACTCGTGGATGTCACCCTTGCCCTCCCAGCGTGCCACCGCGCCTTTCAGCGCAGGACCGGTCATATCCTTGTCCGGCTTATGGCAGGCTCCGCAGTTCCCTTTGAAGAGCTTCTCCCCTTGGTCATACATGGCCTTATCCGCAGGCTGGGCCTGCGAAACCGCCATGACCATGAAGAAGAATACGGCGAGGGTTGCGCGGATGAGCCCGATCGATCGTTCTGAAATCCTTGCTACAAGCGGCATTCCGAGCTTTTTTGATGGGACGACCTTCCGTTCGTCCGGCGGCAAAAATAGCCAGTGGACCGATCGGGGGATAGCCGGTTGATCGGGATGCCATGGGGATGTCACTATTTAGAGAAATTCTAAATAACTGACAATGGTCAGCTACGGACCCAAGCGATGGGCTGAACATGATCGCGGCCTACTTTTGGCACCTCTGCTTGGATATGCGTTCGCTCCTCGTGCTGCTGTTGCTGTTGCCGCCGGTGTTATCGGCCGCACAAACCGATACGGCCACGGCCGCCCTTGGTGCCGATGCGCCGATCACCACCGCAGGGGGTGATGTACGGCTCACCACCACGCCGCGGATCGATGAACTGCTCAAGGCCTATGGCGCCCATGAGCATGTGCGCCGCGGCTACCGGGTGCAGATCTTCCTGGGCGACCGGACTACGGCGGAGGCCACGAAGCGAGCTTTCCTTCAAAAGAACCCCGATGTGCCGGCGTACCTGAGCTGGTTGGCCCCGAACTTCAGGTTACGGGTGGGCGACCTACGCACCCGCCTGGAGGCGGAGCGGCTGTTACGCGACCTGAAGGTGGCGTATCCCGGTAGCTATATCGTGCCGGACGATATCGGGATGCCTCCGTTGCCGAGCGTGCGGTAGTGGCCCAAAGCACGATGGCCGATCCTTGCGGACCGGCCACCAATGACCTGGGTGCGGGTCGGATCTATTCGCCCAACGTCCGTTTCACCTCTTCGATGGTGAAGGCTTCCACGGTGTCGCCGACCTTGATGTCGTTGAAGTTCTTGATGGAGAGGCCGCACTCGTAGCCGTGCGCCACCTCTTTCACATCGTCCTTGAAACGCTTGAGTTCGTTGAGGTCGCCGGTGTACACCACGATGCCGTCGCGGATCAGGCGCACCTTGTTCTTGCGCTCGATCTTGCCATCGAGCACGTAGCAGCCGGCCACGGTGCCCACCTTGCTGATGCGGAAGGTCTCGCGCACCTCGGCGGTACCGGTGACCTTCTCCACCTCCTTCGGCGCCAGCATGCCTTCCATGGCCTGCTTGATCTCATCGATGGCGTCGTAGATGATGGAGTACATCCGGATGTCGATCTCCTCGGTCTCGGCCAGCTTGCGGGCGCCCGGGGTGGGACGCACCTGGAAGCCCACGATGATGGCGTTGGAGGCCGTGGCGAGCAGCACGTCGCTTTCGGCGATGGGACCCACCGCGCGGTGGATCACGTTCACCTTGATGCTCTCGGTGCTCAGCTTCAGCAGCGAATCGGTGAGCGCCTCCACGGAGCCGTCCACGTCGCCCTTGACGATGAGGTTGAGTTCCTTGAAAT
>SSGN01000210.1 GCA_008016945.1 Flavobacteriales bacterium | reverse complement strand
GCTCCGAAGAGAGGATACTGGATCGAAGTATCCGACTGAGGAGCAACAAAGTATGGGCGAATGAGAGCAAGCGATGACCGCTGTGCTTGTTGCTCATGAACGCCGCCGGAACGAGGTTCTTCGAGGTACCCATTAGGGAAACATCGGTCGGAGGCGCTCGGTACACGGCTTGGAACGCGTTTTGCTCCGACCACCCGCAGCTATTTTTGCCCCATGCGCAGCCACCTTTCAGCCCTGCTCCTTTCCTGCTCCGCCCTGGCCGGAACCCTCAACGCCCAGGATCCTGTTCGTGAGATCGAAGTGACCATCCAAGGCACGGCCAAGGACACCATCTACCTGGCCAACTACTACGGCAACAAGCTGTACTACGCGGACACCTGTGTGGCGGATGCCAAGGGCAAGAGCGTTTTCAACAGCAAGAAGGGGTACAAGGCCGGGGTGTATGCCGTGGTGATCCCCGGGCCGAAGTTCTTCGAGGTGGTGGTGAACGAACCCGTGATCAAGCTGGTGTCCGATACCACCGACCTGGTGGGCCACCTCCAGGTGAAACAATCCAAGGAGAACCAGGTGTTCTTGGACTATATCCGGTTCCTGGGGGCCAAGAAGAAGGAAAGTGACCTGATCAGGTCCCAGATGGAGGCCCAGTACGACCCATTGGCCAAGAACGGGATGCGGTCACAACTTGAGGACATGGACAAAGCGGTGCGGAAGTACCAGACCGATGTGATCGCCGCCAACCCCGGGCTGCTCGCCGCGGCCTTGGTGCGCATGGGCATGGCCCCCGAACTACCCGAGATCCGCAAGCCCGACGGCTCGTTGGATAGTGCCGCGCAATACTATCAATACCGCGCACGCTACTGGGACCATTTCGACCTCAAGGACGAACGGATCGTGCGGGTCCCTGTGTTCGCCAACAAGTTCGAGGAGTACATCGGCAAGATCGTGCCCCAGTTCCCGGATACCATCAATGCCATGGCCGACGCCTTGATCGCCCGTACCGATGGCAAGAACGAAGTGTTCAAGTACATGGTGAACGCGATCACGCACAAGTACGAGACCAGCGACATCATGGGCATGGATGCCGTGTTCGTACACATGGGACAGACCTATTACTGCCCCAAGGATGGAAAATCCGGACGTGTGGACTGGATGCCCCAGGACAAGCTGGATAAGCTGTGCGAGCGGGTGAAGAAGCAGGCCCCGATCGTGCTGGGCAACAAGGCCCCCTACCTCTGCCTCACCGATACCACTGAAGCGAAGTGGATCAACTTCTACGACCTGCCCCAGGAATACGTGGTGATCATCTTCTGGGATCCGCACTGCGGCCACTGCAAAAAGGAACTCCCCGAATTCGTGAAGGTCTACCACGAGAAGATGAAGGCCCTGGACATCGAGGTGTACTGTGTGGCCAAGGCCGTGGATGCCACCCTCTACAAGGATTGGAAAGCCTTCATCCGGGAGCACGACCTGGATTGGGTCAACGTGGGATTGACCCCGCAGGTCTATGAAGAGGCTAAGAAGGATCCGCGGAAGTTCATCCCCAGGCTCACCACCATCGAAAGCCTCAACTATGCCGATACTTACGATGTGTACTCCACGCCGAAGGTCTTCCTGGTGGATGGTGAACGCAAGTTCCGCGGCAAACAGTTGAGCGCGGACCAGATCGTGGACCTGGTGACTCAGCTCCGCAAGCGGAACCCGAAGGAGTGAGCGGCTGCGGCACCGTTCGTGCCGTGAACACCGCCGGGATGACCGATCGCGTGGCCCCCCGCGTGGGTGTTCACGTTCCGCGCCGTGTGCGCAGCGGACGGTGCACTCCGGTTGGACGTATCAGCGGCCCGTTCGTTCTTTCCGCCTGGATCCACCGAACGATACTTCCCGCAGGCCGTTATACCATTGGGACGGCCTTGTCCAAAGGGAAGCGTGCAGGCTGAGAACGGTCACCCCCTTTCAAAGCGTGATGGTCCGTAGCTCAACATGACGTACGCCATGCGACGCCGACAACAGCTACCGGAACGGTCGTGGCACGGACCCTATTCGGTTTCGTTCTTCCACATCACCTCGGTGATGCTCTGCCCGTTCTTGAAATAGAACGTACCCCACTTCGCGATCACCTTGGAATACTCGTCCGCTCTATTCCCGTTCACCACCACCCGGCGGATGATCACCTTGTTGCCCTCGGTGTAACTCTCCTCGGTGACCCCTTGCGGGTACTCCTGGGCCAGCTTGGACCGGTTGTGATCGGCGAAGGCCCGTGGGCGGTTCGCCGGGATGTTGTCCAGCTTCTCCTTGGCCGCGGCACGGGCGCTCGCACTATTCCCGGCGTAGGTGGCCTCGCGGTTCTGCAACGCTTGTTTCTCGGCTTCGACCTCGCGCTGTTGAGCCGCGACGTTGGCCGCACTGCGCTGGGCCAGGCCGTCTTGTTGTTCTTGCTGGGTGACAGCGGCATCGCGTGCCTGACCGGTGCGTCCTTGGGCTCCGCTCACCCGGGCCTGCTCCATATCGGCCAGTTCGTTCTTTCGCGCTTCCATGGCATCGGTACGCTCCACTTGGCGCTCGTTCCAGGTCCGCGTTCGTTCCATGCCGACCTCCTCCGTGTTCAGCTTCTCCTGGTATCCGCTGGCTCGCTGATCGGCCGAGCGGGTGCGCCGCTGTTCCTCTATCCGATCCAGGTCCGCACGTAACCGTTCCAATTCCTCGGCATTTTGGGTACGCCGTTGGTCATCACCTTGGTACAGACCGGCGTTCCCTTGTTGGATCATTTCCTTGTTCCGCACATCACCCATGCGCCGCTCACTGGCGGCCACGGCATTCTCCAGCTCTTCTTGTTCCAGGGCGGAACGGAACTTCTTGATCCGCTCGTATTTATCCGCTTCCTCGCGTTCGCGTGCTTCGCGCATGAAACTCACCGCTTCATCCTCCTGGCCACCGCTCTGGGTCCGTTGCGTCCGAACCGGCTCCGAAACGACCACCTGCTTCTGTTTTTCCGCCTCCGCTTCGGCGCGTAACCGTTCTTGTTCAGCCAGGATCCGATCGATCTGATCGATCTTGGAGAGTGGGTAGGTCTCCTGGGGCCGAAGGTCGCTGGCCTGGGCGTATGCCGCCCTTGCCACGCTGTAGTCCTTGGCGGCCAACGAGGCATCCGCGGTGCTCAACAAGCTGCGGTACTGCTCTTCCAGGGCCTTGCTATTCTCACGTGCCAGGCGGTCGCGCTCTTCCGCGGCCCGCCGTGCGGCTTCGTCGGCTTCGGCCTTGGCTCGGCGTGCGGCCTCGTCGCGTTCCTGTTGGTCTGCCATGGCCAGCCTTGCTGCTTCGGCATCGGCGGCCTCCTTGCGCTTGCGCTCCTCCTCCAGGCGGCGTTGTTCGGCGGCGAGGCGTTCGGCCTCGGACCGCTTCGCGGCGTCGGAGGCCAGGCGTGCTTCGATGGCGGCCAGTTGATCCGTGGGGTACTTCTCACCGGGCTTCACCCCCAGCGCACCCTGGTAGTTCTCCCGCGCCTTGCCGAAGTCCTCGGCGCGGAAGGCCACATCGGCCGCAGCCACCAGCTCGCGGTAACGCGCTTCCACTTCCTCCGCCGCCATGCGGGCGCGGCGAGCTTCTTCATCGAGCCGGGCCTGCTCCGCAGCGGCGGCATCGGCGGCAAGGCGGTCGGCTTCGGCCTTGCGGGCTTTCTCCGCAGCGGCGGCTTCGGCGGCAAGGCGATCGGCTTCGGCCTTTTTCGCCGCATCGCCCAGCAGCCGGTCGATCTCCGCGATCCTATCCACCGGGTGCCGCTCCTCGGGCTTCACCCCGCTGGCGGCTTGGTAATCCGTGCGTGCGGCCTCGTACTGCTTCGCTGCGAAGGCCTTGTCGGCGGCGGCCACCAGGTCGGTGTACCGCTTGTCCCGGTCCTGCTTCTCGCGCAGAAGACGCTCCTCCTCGGCCTTGGCCCGGGCTGCCGCATCCAGCTGCTGCTCGATGGCCGCGATGCGTTCCTTGGGGTGCGCCTCGTTCGGCTTCAGCCCCAGCGCATCCTTGTAGTCGTTCAGGGCTTCGGACAGTTTCTTGCCGTCGTAGGCTTTATCCGCCGAGGCGATCAGGGCGGCATAGCGGGCTTCCAGTTCCGCCGCCTTCTTCTCGGCCTCGGCCTTCTTCGCGGCTTCCGCCACCAGGCGGTCCACCTCGGCGATCCGGTCCTTGGGGTACTTCTCCGCGGCCTTCACCACCAGCGCCTCGCTGTACTTCGCCTTGGCCGTGGGGTAGTCCTGCTTGTCGAAGGCCGCATCGGCCGCAGCGATGGCCGCATCGTACTTGGCATCCAGTTCGGCTTGTTTCCGTGCGGCTTCGGCCTCGGCCTTCCGCTTCACGATCAGCGCTATTTGGTCCTTGGGGTACTTCTCACCGCTCTTCAGCCCCGAGGCTTCGGTGTATTTCGCGGTGGCAGCATCCCATTCCTCCTTGCCGAAAGCGGCATCCGCAGCGGCGATGGCGGCCTGGTATTTCTCGTCCAGCTCCTTCTGCTTGGCGGCCTCGGTGGCCGCTTTCTCCGCGGCGGCCTTGCGTGCCACGATGGCCGCCAACTGATCCTTGGGGTACTTCTCGCTGCTCTTCAACCCCGAGGCCTCGGTGTACTTCGCGGTGGCAGCATCCCAGTCCTCCTTGCCGAAGGCGGCGTCCGCCGCGGCGATGGCCGCATTGTACTTCTCATCCAGTTCCCGGGCTTTCTTCTCTTCCTCGGCCTTCTTGGCCAGCTCCTCGCGTTTCTTCACGATCGCGGCAAGCTGGTCCTTGGGATACTTCTCCGCCGGTTTCAGGCCGCTGGCCTCGGTGTACTTGGCCTCTGCCGCGTCGTAGTCGGCGCTCTTGAAGGCCGCATCGGCGGCGGTGATGGCCGCTTGATACTTCTCCTGCAGCTCCTTGGCCAGGCGTTCTTCTTCGGCCTTGCGCGTGGCCTCATCCTTCTTCTGTGCGATGGCCGCCAGTTGGTCCTTGGGGTATTTCTCCTCGGGTTTCAGGCCACTGGCTTCGGTGTACTTGGCGGTGGCATCATCCCACTTACTGGCCTTGAACGCCGCATCGCCCGCTGCGATGGCCGCCTGGTATTTCTCCTGCAGCTCCTTGGCCTTCTTCTCCTCCTCGGCTTTCTTGGCGGCCTCGGCCTTCTTGGTGGCCACCAACGCCAGCTGGTCCTTGGGGTATTTCTCCTCGGGTTTCAGGCCACTGGCCTCGGTGTACTTGGCGGTGGCTTGGTCCCAGTTCTCGGCCTTGAAGGCCGCATCCGCCGCTGTGATGGCCGCTTGGTACTTCTCTTGGAGCTCCTTGGCCTTCTTCTCCTCTTCGGCCTTCTTGGCCAGCTCCGCCAGGATCACTTCGATCTCCTTGAGCTTCTGTTTCGGGTAGGCCTCGTTGTCCTTGATGTCCAACGCCCCATCGTATTTGGTCTTCGCGCCGGCATAGTCCTTCTTGGCGAAGAGGCCGTCGGCTTCCTTGACCAACGATGCGTACTGTTCGTTGCGCTTCTTGTCCGCGTCCAGCGCATCGAGCTTCATCTTCGCATCGCTCAGCTTGGAGGTGGCAACCCCATCGCCAGGCTTCAGGGCCAAGGCCGCGGTGTAGCTGTCCACCGCCTTCTTGAAGTCGGAGCTGCCCATGGCGGTGTTCCCGTCTTGCATCAGCTTGGCGAACTTCGCTTCCGCATCGCCCTCGCGCTTGCGCTTGTCCTCGTACTCCTTCATCAACCGGGCCTGGGCGTCGCGCATGCGGTTGGTGTATTCCATGTCCCAGGCGAAGGTGCCAGCGGTATAATTGGCTTTGCCGAACGGCTCGTTGAGGATGGAATAGTCGATGCCCGGCAGGTCGGAGAGGATGGAGAAGTCGATGTTCATGCCATGCCCCCCCTGGCGCTCCTCCTCCGGCACGTTGCGCGTGTCGATGGTGATGTTCTTGCCCACGAAACCCGATTTGGACACCATCACCTTGTAATCCGAACCGTAGTCCAGGTTCACCTCGTATTTGCCGCTGGCGTTGGTGGGCACCTCGATCAGCTTGGCGCCGTTCTTGAACACGGTTACCGTGACCCCGTCCAGCTTCTTGCTGGTGGTGAGGTCCTTCACGGTGCCATAGATCATCACGTTATCCACCTGGGCACGCACCGGACCCGCCAAGGCCACCACCAGTACCAGCCAGCACCAGCGCATCAACTCCATCTGCTTGGATCCCATATCGAAACGAACGTCTTGCAGGAGGTTCAATAACGGGGCAATTTACGACATCTTTGGGCGCCCGCTGGCCGACATTCAGCGTGTGCACTCCGATGTACAGTGTTTGGGAAACGAAGCATTTCCATCGAACCCCGGATCTCGTGGTGGTGGGTGCAGGCATCGTGGGCCTGTTCACCGCCCTGTTCTACAAGCGCAAGCACCCCGCCCACCACGTCCTGGTGGTGGAACGTGGGGCATTCCCCAGCGGCGCGAGCGTGAAGAACGCCGGGTTCGCCTGCTTCGGCAGCCCGAGTGAGCTGTTGGCCGATCTGGACACCGAAGGCACCGAGGCCATGTTGGCCCGCGTGGAGAACCGCTGGCGTGGCCTGCTGGAGCTGCGCGCCGAACTGGGCGATGAGGCCATCGGCCTGCGCCCCACCGGCGGCCACGAGATCTATGCCGCACATGACCGGCTGTACACGCGGGTGGCCGAGCGGTTCGATCGGTTGAACCAGCTGCTCCACCCCATCTTCGGCCGTGCCCCCTTCGTTTGGGACGATCCGGCCATCGGCACGTTCGGACTGGCCGGTGTGCACCACCTGGTGCGTACCGACCTGGAAGCCCCCGTGGATAGCGGGGCCCTGATGCGCACCTTGCTCGCCAAGGTGCAAGCCGAAGGGGTGCTCCTACGCCCACGGTGCCCAGTGGTGGCCTTGGAGGAAGCACCCACCGAGGTGGTGCTGCGCCTGGCGGACGATGCACCGATCCGCGCCGCGAACGTGGTGGTGTGCACCAATGGCTACACCCGGGCTTTGCTGCCCGATGTGGCCGTGGACCCCGCCCGTGGCCAGGTGTTGCGCACCGCCCCCATCCCGGGCCTCAGGCTGCGCGGGACCTTCCACTACGACGAGGGCTTCTACTACTTCCGCGACCACGATGGCGGCGTGCTGCTCGGCGGTGGACGCCACCTCGATGTGGTCGGCGAGACCACCACCGACGATGCCACCACCGCCCCGATCCAACAGGCGCTGGAGCAGTTGCTGCGCACGGTGATCCTGCCCGGACAGCCCTACCAGGTGGTGCAGCGCTGGAGCGGGATCATGGGCATGGGGCCCAGCAAGTCGCCGATCGTGGAGAAACGCTCGCCACGCGTGGCCGTGGCGGTGCGCCTGGGCGGCATGGGCGTGGCCATCGGCATCCGTGTGGCACGCCGGGTAGCGGAACTGGTCTGATCCATACGCCAAGCCGCTCCGGAACGGCGCCCTCCCCTTCGCGCCTATGGCTTGATGAAACGGACGGGCCGCAGGTCGGTGCCATCGAGCTGCAACAGGTAGGTGCCGGTGCCCAGTGCGGACGTGCCGATCCAACCTTCGCCCTGCAAGGTGCCCTCCAGCACCCGGCGCCCCAAGGCATCCATGATGGTCCACCCGCCGTTGGCCAGGGTACGGCCACCGGCCTGTACCGAGAGCCGCTGGTGCGCCGGATCCTGCACCACCACCAGGCCTACCGTGCTGCGCTCGCCGACCCCTGTGGCCAGGAACGGCTCCGAGAGCACCTGGCAGGGCAGCCCTTGATCCACGAACACGGTGTACGACCCCTGCGCCCCCACCGGTATGCACGCCGCATCGCTGCCCGCCAGCGGTGCCCCGTTCAGGTACCATTGGTAGCTGGTGCCCGTGGGGCTGGCACAGAGCTCTCCCGCATCGTTGGCCGAGATGGTGGGCTGTTGCTCCTCGTCGAAGATCGCCGCCACCTCCACGCCGAGGTATTGCAGCGCATTGGGACAAATACCGGGTGCGGCGCTGCACGTGTAGTAGCCGGTGGTGGTGATCGCCAGCACCGGCCCTTCGGCCCCCTGCAACACCTGGCCGTTGCGGTACCAGGTGATGTGTACCGGGTCCGACATCCCGATGGTGAGCGTGAGGGTATCGCCCGGGCAGTAGTGCGCCTCCCCCTCGTTCACGATGGAATGGGGCTCATCGCCTCCGTGTATGGTGTAGATCGGCAGGAAGGCCCAGCCATCCACCAGCACCGGCGGCGACATCTCCGTGCAGCCGTTCAAGGTGACCTCCACCGTGAATTCGCTGCCCGCGTCGGTGTACTGGTCCACGAAGAGGCTCTGGGCCGTTTCGTCGGGAAGCAATTCGCCATTCTTGTACCATTGGTACGTATCGTACACCTGGGTGGAGAGCTCGCCTTGTTCGTTGGGGCAGAGGATCATGTCGGCCGGTTCGATGGTGGGATCGAACGGGCATTGGGCCACTGCGTTGAACGAAAGGGCCAAGAGGGGGAGTAGGGCTGTACGCATGCTCGGTAGGTTGGAGGTAGGACAGGCTTCCACCCCGGTACGCTGCCTGCGGACCCCAACCGACCATCACATCACCAGCAGGACCAACGGGTGTGGCCCTTGGGGCGGTGCTTCTACCATTCCTACCCGCCGCGCCGAACGGGAACCGCCGAGCGACGAAGGATCAACGCGCTGCCAGCCAGCGATCGCCCTGTATGTGTGATGCGCGCCCCAAGGCTTCCAGCGTTTCCAGCAGGCGGGCGATCTCGTCCAGCCGCTTTTGGGTGGCCTTGCCGGCGAAGTGCGTGGCGATCTCGGCCACGGTGGCGGGTGCGGGTAGCGCGGCCAGCACGGTGCTGAGCGCGGCGGCCTGCGCGGGCAGCTCCTTGGGCCACGGCAATGCCTCGGTGGGCGCGGGCGGCGGGGCCTCTTCCTCTACGTCCAGTTCGCCTTAGACCGCTTGTTGAACCGCTTCGCCCTTGGCCTGGTACTCGGGACGCAGCCAGCGCACCAGCCCGCGGGCCTCCTCGGCGGCGCGTTCGGCGTTGAGCGCCACCAGGCGCTCCAGGATCTGCTCGGTGGAAAGATCCGTGGGCCAGCCATAGGCCTCGGCCACGGCGGCATCCAGCTGGTCGTGCAGCTCCTTCAGGATGCCCACCAGCCCCTGATCGTACACGGCGCGTTCCTTGGCGCTGAGCGTTTGCCCGGCGCGCACGGCCTCCAACACGTTGTACATACCGGTAAACGTAAGCGCCGGGTGCAGCGCCTGCTGCCGCTTGCGGTGCGCGTCCAACTGCTCGCCCAAGGCACGGATCTTCTCCTGTTGCTCTGGGTTGCAGACGGGGAAGGGGAACTTGTTAAAGCAGTCGACATGATTGTACGTGGCATCGTTCCCGACACCAAGCCAGCCACCTGCCGCGTCGGCCCAAACGACGTGGGTGCGACTGGAAAGAACTCCAAGGACGTAAGCTTCATCTGAAGCAATTCCGACCACCTTGGACTCGAAGATTACCGCCGCCGGAACGAACGAGAACAAGCGATGCCGTGCCGTGCGGCACGTCGCTACATAGCGACTAACCGATCCAAACGCGTCGCGCTGCGTGGCGCGTGGCTCACCGAATATCCACCAGTTCAGGCGATAGGTATCTCGTCTGTTCGCATCACGTTCAGGCTTGACGTTCTCATGGACCCACTGATACACCTCAGGATACCTCACACGAACTTGTTCAGCTTCCAACCCGAATAGATCAATAACCCAAGCGGCCCTTTCACTTTGCATTAAATCACGACCGTTGATGAACGGCCGGATGTGCTGTTCAAGGTTCCTCTGCCTTCCTAACCCAAGCGCTTCCGCTTGCTCACGTGCGACCACGAAGCCCATACCATGCAACTTCACGCCCATACCAGCGAGATTTTGACTAGCGAGTAGTGGCATAGCACTCGCAACATCCGCCCCGATTGTCAGGTCGGCGAAAACCTTCCCGACCTGCTGCGATAGCGACACTTCGGCTGCTTCATCCGCAGACGATGGCACTTCCTTTGTAACTCGCTGGAGCACCCCTTGGCCCTTACCGGGCACACCCACCGTCATGGCCACGCGCACCGCGGCGCCATCGCTGCTGTCCACCCACGGGTGGTCCGGAATGGCGAAGGCCAAGGCGAAGGGCTTCTTCTGGCCCATGTGGTATTGCAGCACCTTGCGGTTGAAGGTCTGCCGCAGGCTGTTGGTGGTGATGAAGCCGAAACGTTTGGCCTTGCCCGTGCGCACCAGTTCGGCGGCCTTGTCCCACCAGAACATCACCAGGTCCGCGCTGTCCGGCACGTTGGGGTACACGGCCCGCAGGGCCTCGGTGTAGCCGTCGCCCAAGGCTTCGCGCATGCGCGCCGTTCCGATGAACGGCGGGTTGCCCACGATGTAGTCGGCCTCGGGCCAGGTGGCGGGGCGCGGGTGGGTATAGGTGTACACGGGTCCGCGGGCCTCGGGGTCGGGCACTTCCTCGCCGGTCACGGGGTGCGGCTTGGTGGTGCGGCCGTCCCAGCGCGTCACCACGTTCCCCTCGGCATCGCGCTGTTCGGTCTTGCCATCGTACTCCAGCACGGCATCGCGGTTCTGGATGTTGTGCAGGTCCTTGATGATGGGCTCGGGCAGGTTCTGCAGGTTGCCGTGGGTCTTGAGGTGCCACTGGAGGAAGCCGATCCACAGCACCAGTTCGGCGATGGCGGCGGCGCGCGGGTTGAGCTCGATGCCGAAGAAGTTGGCGGGGGTCACCATCACGCCTTCCAGCTCCAGCTTGGCGGTGCCGCCCAGGTCGTGCAGGGTGTTGAGCACCTCGCCCTCCAGGCGTTTCAGCAGCTCCAGGGTCACGTAGAGGAAGTTGCCGCTGCCGCAGGCGGGGTCCAGCACCTTCACGGTGGCCAGCTGGTGCAGGAAGCCTTCCACCTGCTGGATGGCCTGCTTGTCCTTGCCTTCGTCGGCCAGCTGCAGCGCGGCCACCTGCACGGCGTTCCATTGTTCGCGCAGGGGCTCGATCACGGTGGGGTTCACCAGGCGCTCCACGTAGGCGCGCGGCGTGTAGTGGGCGCCCAGCTTGTGGCGCTCGCGCGGGTCCAGCGCGCGCTCCAGCAGGGTGCCGAAGATGGCGGGCTCCACATCCTTCCAGTTGGCGGTGCTGGCCTCGATCAGCAGCTGGATCTGGTCGGCATCGAGCGCGATGGCGTCGGCGTGGGCGAAGAGGCCGCCGTTGAAGCGGGGCAGTTTCTTGAGCAGGATGGGGCTGAGGCCGCCGGTGTTCATGGTGCCCCAGAGGTTCTCCAGCGCCGGGGCGAAGGTTTCGGGGTCCTCCTTCAGCCGGCCCAGCAGCGCGGTGAAGCTGCCGTGGGGCAGCAGGTCCACATCTTCGCTGAACATGGTGAAGAGGCAGCGCATGAGGAAGGCGCCCACGGCTTCGGGCGGGTGCCGGCCTTCGAGGCTGCGGGCCAGCTTGGCCAGGCGGTCGGCGATCTCGCGGGTGACCTTGGCGCTGCGGCGCGCGGGGTCCAGCGCCAGGGGCTCGGTCCACACGGTGTGCAGCAGGGTGCGCACCTCGGGGCGCAGCAGGTCGCGCAGGGCGATGCGGAAGCTGCCGGGATCGGGGAAGGGCACGTACTCGCCGCCCATGCGGCTCCAATCGGTGTACAGGGCGATGCTGTGGCCCACGTCCACCACCAGCAGGAAGGGCGGGCGCCCATCGGCCACCTCCTCCTTGGGCAGGGCGCGGGCGTAGCGCTGGGCCTGTTCCTTGGCCTTGAACAGGGCCACGTCCCACCCTTTGGTGCCGCGGATGCCGTGGCCGGTCTTGCGCTGGCGGTGGCGCTCCTCCCCTTCGGCGCTGAGGGCGGTGGCCTGCAGCCTGTCGGCGCCCTGCTTGGTCTCCAGCACGAAGCAGCCGCGCTTGTAGAGGTCGATGAAGTTGGCGTGGCCGCTGGCGGTGGTCAGCGCCTTCTCGAAGACGTAGGCGTTGGCGCTCTCGTCGGGGGTCTTGGGCTGGGGGCGGTCCACGCCGAGCACGTCGCACAGTTCAGCGAGGAAGAGCTGGGCGTTGGCGCGCTCGGCGGCGCCGGAGAGCTCCCACTTGGTGATGAAGGCGTGCAACTGCGCGGGTTCGGTGGCGGTGCTGGGCATGGGGGCAAAATAGGCCACGGCGTGCGCATCGTCTCCAGGGCGCGCCAACGCTGCATCCCCGCTGAGACCAGTGGCGGATCTTTGGAGGCCTGGCGTTATACCCCCTGAACGAACGAGGCCCCCAGCTTTCGCTGGAGGCCTTGCTCTTCCTGGGAGCCCCCCGCCGGATTTGAACCGGCGACCTGCTCATTACGAATGAGCTGCTCTACCGCTGAGCTAGGGAGGCTTGTGGCCGCGTGGTTTTCCACGCGGGCGGCAAATGTACTGATCCTTCCGTTGCACGGAAATAGGGGGAGCAGGGTTTCTTTGGTGGTGCGTTGCGCCGGGGTGTCCGGCGTTGGCCGGGGATCTCCGTGCCAGACGGATCCCAAGGCGCGGTGCCCATGGTGCGAACAGCGCCGTGCCGGTGATTTCTTGAAGGGGGCACGAAGTAGCGGTCGGTTCGGGTCGGGAGATGAGGGAGGAAGGAAGAGAGAAAGGAGAGAATGGAGAGAAATGAGAGGAAGAGAGGAAGAGAGGAAGAGAGGAAGAGAGGAAGAGAGGAAGAGAGGAAGAGAGGAAGAGAAGATGAGCGGAGGCCGCAGCCATCCTCACCGCTTCACCACTCGGACCCTTCGGTTCAAGGACCGTTTCTTTCTTCCCGTCTGCGTAACTTTGTGGCAACGGGCAGGGATCGTGGACCCGTGAGCGAGCATGGCACGTACGCCGGAACAGGAGCAGGAACAGGAAGATCAGGTCGGAGAGCAAGGATCCACCGGTGTGGAGGAACGCTCCTATGCCGTGTACCGTTCCACAGCCTTGGATTTCGATCCGCTGAAGGAGTTGAACCTGCCCACCAGCTACGAAGAGGTGTTGGCGCGCTTCCGTCGGCTCCAGGGCGACCGGGCGATGGAGTCGCTGAACTGAGCGCGGCGCTCCCCTCCTTCCCTATCCTTCATCGTACCATCATGACCGATCCGTTTGGTATCGGGCGTTGGTTCTCCTATCTTCAAACCATCCTCCGCGCGTCCTGTACCGGACCGTGAACCATGGCCCGGAGTGGACCTCCACGGTGGCATGTCACCCAACATCCACCCTAACTCCCTGTTGCGCCATGAAAGTCTTCGATGCCAAACACATCAAGAACGTCGTACTACTCGGCTCCCACGGAAGCGGCAAGACCACGCTGGCCGAAACCATGCTCTTCGAAGCGGGTCTGATCCAACGCCGCGGCCGTGTCGAGGACAAGAACACCGTAAGCGACCATACCGAACTGGAACACGAACGCGGTGGCAGCGTGTTCAGCACGGTGTTGCATACCGAGTGGCGGAACTACAAGATCAACATCATCGATACGCCCGGCCTGGACGACCTGGTGGGCGAGACGGTGCCCGCCCTGCGCGTGGCGGACACCTGTGTGCTGTTGCTGAACGCACACCACGGCGTGGAGGTGGGCACCGACCTGTTGTGGGACCGCATCGCGGAATACGACCGGCCGGTGATCCTGGCGGTGAACCAGCTGGACCACCCCAACGCCGACTTCGACGATACGCTGGCCCAGGCCAAGGAGCATTTCGGCAGCGCGGTCACGTTGATGCAGTACCCCGTGGAACAAGGCGATGGCTTCCACCGCATCATCGACCTACTGAAGATGACCATGTACGTGTTCAAGGACGCAGGCGGCAAGCCGGAGAAGCAACCCATACCCGAGTCGGAGAAGGAACGCGCCGAAGCCCTGCACAAGGAACTCGTGGAGAAGGCCGCCGAGAACGATGAGGCGTTGATGGAACATTACTTCGAGCGCGGTGAGCTGGACGAGGATGAGATGCGCATCGGCCTGAAACAGGGCATGATGAAGCGGACCTGCTTCCCGGTGTTCTGCCTGAGCGCGGCACGCAACATGGGCAGTGGCCGGTTGATGGGGTTCATCGACAACGTGGCGCCGGCGGCGCTGGAGATGCCGCCCGAGGAACTGGTGGACGGCGGTGTGCTGGAATGCGCGGCGAACGGCCCGGCGGTGCTGTTCACCTTCAAGACCATCATCGAGCCCAGGGCCGGGCACATCACCTTGTTCAAGGTGATGAGCGGCGAGGTGAGCGAAGGCACCGAACTGGTCAACGACAACACCGGCAGCACCGAGCGCATCAACCAGATGTTCATCGTGGACGGCAAGGAGCGCCAGCCGGTGCAGAAGCTCGTGGCCGGCGACATCGGCGGCACCATCAAGCTGAAGGACACCGCTACGGCGCACACCCTGCACACCCCGGGAAAGCGGTTGAAGCTCCGCCCGATCGCCTTCCCCGAGCCGCGTCTGCGGCAGGTGATCCGGGCCGCCGACCCAAAACAGGAGGAGAAGCTGCATGCCGCGCTGCTGGAGATCCAGAAGGAGGATCCCACCATCGTGCTCCAGTACAGCCGCGAGACCGCGCAACAGCTGATCGGGGCGCAAGGCGACCTGCACCTGAGCATCCTGAAGTGGAAGCTGAACCATCATTACAAGGTGGACGCCGTGTTCGAAAGCCCGCGGATCCCCTACCGCGAGACCATCCGCAAGGGTGCCGAAGCCAGCTACCGGCACAAGAAGCAGACCGGGGGCAGCGGACAGTTCGCGGAGGTACACCTCCGCATAGAGCCGTGGTACGAGGGCATGTCCGAACCGGCCGGCCATAGCGTGCGCGGCCAGGAGGTGGTGGAGCTGCCCACCGGTGGCAAGCTGGTGTTCTACAACTGCATCGTGGGCGGGGTGATCGACAATAAGTTCCTGCCCAGCATCCTCAAAGGCGTGATGGAAAAGATGGAACGCGGCCCCCTCACCGGCTCCCCCGCGCGCGATATCCAGGTGGTGGTGTTCGATGGGAAGATGCATCCGGTGGATAGCAACGATATCAGCTTCAAGATCGCCGGGCTGCAAGCCTTCCGCGAAGCGTTCACCAATGCCGACCCCCAGCTGCTGGAGCCGATCCACATGCTGGAGGTGCGGGTGCCCAACGAGTTGGTGGGCGAGGTGATGACCGACCTGCAAGGCCGACGAAGCATCGTACTGGGCGTGGAGGGCAGCGGCCGCCACCAGGTGATCAAGACCCAGACCCCGCTCGCCGAACTGGACCGCTACAGCACCACGCTACGGAGCCTTACCCAAGGCCGCGGCACCTACACCGAAAGCTTCCTGGCCTACCAGCCCGTTCCGGCGGACCTTCAGCACAAGCTGGTCCACGAGCACCGGGAGGCGGAAGTGGCCGTATGATGCCGGGCCACCGGCCGACCAGGATCGGTGCGTACCTCGGCATGACTCGGGCCTTCGCAGCGAACGCCTGGCGCAGGTCCCGTTGCGCCTTGGAGTCACCGACCAGGTCCACAGGGCGTGGTGTCCGTGCCGTTCCTGGCGGGCTTGGCGTGGCCGGTGCGTTGCACAGGGCCGGGTGTGTCCGCCACCTCGAACGAAGCAGGGCCGGGCCGGGTGCCGTGGGGCCGATCCGCGGTATGGGTTAGCGCCATAGGGTGCGGACGGATGGCCCGTGATGTGATCCGTGGTGGATCAAGGCCGGGCGAAACCCGCAGCGTCGGCGGGCAGTTCCACCGTATTGTCGCTCCGGTCCATGTCGGCCGTTCGGCCCAAGGGGTCGATGGTGATGGACTTGATCGAGGCTAAGGCCACCGGTACACGGAAGGCGTAGGTGGGATCGGTCCATTGCCAGGGCGCCAGCACCTCGAACGGGAAGGTTTCGGAATCCGGGCGTTTCGCGCCGCGCTGCAACGAAAGGGGGATGTGGTAGTGCTGCGTGGTGCCATCGCGCAGCGCCACGGCCACATCCACCGGCATCAGCTGTTCCTCCGTGCGTTCGAGTTCGACCATGGTGCCGCCATCGGTACCCAGCACCGTGCGGATGCCATAGTCCAGCGTGCGGGTGGTGTTGATCCACTCGTCGAAATACCAGTCGAGCTCGATCCCCGAGCGTTTCTCCATCACCCGTTCGAAGTCGATCGGCTCCGGATGTTTGAAGCGGCACACATCGTAGTAACGCAGCAGGCCGGCGCGCAACTCCTTCTCCCCCACCACGGCCCCCAGCTGGTGTACGAACATCTCGCCGAAGCTGTAGGCCGTGGCCCCGTAACCCCGGTTGGTGATGAAGTGGTCGGCATGCAGGCTCGGCGGCTCATGGCGCCCGCTGCGCACCAGTGTACCGTACCCTTCGAACGCGCTGCGGTGCGGATCCTCCGCGCGTGGGAACAACTCCTGCATCACCTCGCTGCTCGCATATTCGGTGAAGCCTTCGTCCATCCACGGGAACCGGCCTTCGTTGCTGGCCAGCACGCCGTAGTACCAGCTGTGCACGCTCTCATGCACACTCACCCCCACCAAGGAGCCCAGGCGGCGCTTGCCGGTGATCAAGGTGAGCATGGGGTACTCCATGCCGCCATCGCCCCCTTGAACGAAGCTGTATTGCGGCCACGGGTACTTCCCGAAGTGCTTGTCCATGTGCTGGAAGCTCCGGACCATGTAGCCCGGCAGCTCCTTCCAGGTGGGTTCGAGCTCCGGATCGTTCTTGCGGAAGAAGTGCAGCTCGGGGCCGCCGGGCACGCGGTCCACGGTATGGACGAAGTCGCGATCGGCCGCCCAGGCGAAGTCGTGCACGTTGTTGGCCACGAAGCGCCATTTCAGGCGGTCGCCCGTCGGCCGCTTCAGCGCCTTCTTCCCGGTGGGGTATCCGTGGCCCACCTCGTGGGGGTTCTGCAACACCCCGGTGGCCGCGATGGTGTACGCGCTGTCCATGGTCAGGGTCACGTCGAAATCGCCCCACACGCCATGGAACTCGCGCCCCACGTAGGGATAGGCGTGCCAGCCGCGCTGGTCGTATTCGGCGAGCTTGGGGTACCACTGGGCCATGCTGTAGGCCACCTTCTCCGCATTGTTCCGCCCCGCACGGCGGATCTGTACCGGCACCTGCCCTTTGAAGCCGTAGGCGAAGGTGGTGCTCTTCCGGGGCAACAGCGGTTTGGCCAGAAGCACTTTCAGGACCGTGCCCATGGGCACCGACCGGCACAGCTGTCCATCCTGCCGGAGGTCGATCACCTCCTGCTCCCCTACCTCATGCGGCCCCAAGGCGGCGATCCTGCTCCCCACGCGCTCATCGGGATCGGCGATGGTGCGCGACCGCACATCCATCTCACTGCCCGGCCGGAAGGCGTTATAGTAGAGGTGGAAGAACACCTCGCGCAACGTATCGGGGCTGTTGTTGGTGTAGACCAGTTCGGTGGTACCCGAGAAACGGTGGTCCTGATCGTTCAGTTCCACCTGCATGGTGTACTTCACCCGTTGTTGCCAGCGGTCGCACTGGGCCTGCGCGGCCAGCGCGGGAAGCGCCAGGGAGGCCATGCCGAAGGCCGCTCGGAAAGCGATGTTCATGGCACAAAGAAACGCGCGTGCGCGTGGAATCGCGCGGGGGCGCGGCCACCGCATGCCACGGATGGTGCGTTCCGGGGTCAGGAGAGCAGGCGCTGGCGCAGGGCGAACTCCAATTGCTGGTTGGCCGTGATCAGGCGCTCGGTGTAGGCTGCACGCTCCTCTTCGGCCTGCACCTCTTCGTAGGCTTGGCGCACGGCGGTGGCTAGCTCATCGGCGTTCCAGGGCTTGGCGCTGTAGTGCGATACCCCTGCCTTGTTCACCGCCTCGATGATGGCCTGCATGTCGGCGTAGCCGGTGATCAGCATGCGTTTCACGTTGGGATAGCGGCCCTTCACCAGAGCCAGCATCTCGCTCCCCGGGGTGCCCGGCATCCGCTGGTCGGCGATCACCACATGCACATGGCTGGTGGCCAGGTGCTCCCATACCTCCTTGAGGTTGCGCGCCAGAAGCACATCCATCTCGCGGCGGAAGGTGGTGTGAAAGGCTTGGCGGTTGCTGGCATCATCATCCACGAACAAGACACAGGGGCGGCTGTTCACGATGGAGAGTTGAGGGGCTGCGCTCATGGTTCCCGTTTTGGGTCGAACGCACTCAACGGAAAGGAAGGGAGATTGGTTACATCGCCCTCTTCCACCGGTCATGGCCGGTGGACATCCAAGACCAGCGGATCCGCATACCTCTTTGCTCCCGGTTTCGACGATCGACCTGTTCGGTGGGCCACCCAATAGGTCTGCCGTACCGGCTTGTACGAGCAGGCCAACTTCTTCGGCCATTGCGGATGGGACCAGGGGGCGGTGCATCGGGCGCAGGGTGGGCCGCTCGGGGGCGAAGTGATCGGATGGGAAAGTCCACGTGAATTTTGTGTTGATATTTTGTTGATAACTTTTAAGCATATACTTTCACCCCACTTTTCAGGAACCTTGAGCCCTCTCCCATCATGACCTTGGACGAATTGCGTGGCCCGCTCCGCCATGCAGCCCACACCGACCGCACCACCTTCCGACCGGAGATCCTCCGGTGTTCGCTACCGGCCGATGCCGCCCGCATCGGGGCACTGGTAAGCGCGGGGGCGTGTGTGCATGACGAGATCCAGGCCCAGCTGATCGAGCTGGTGCGTTGCCTGAACCCCGCCAAACGTTTCTCGCCGGAGGAAGCGATGGCCGCGGCCACCGGACACCTGGCCGGAGGAGATCCCCTGCTCCATGGCGTATGGGTGTACTACCCTTGGTCGCACAAGCTCGTGCACCTGTTGGACGAGGAGGAATTCGCCCTGGTACGCACGGACCGGAACCGCAACAAGATCACCCGCGAAGAACAAGCCGTACTGGCCACCAAGAAGGTGGGGGTGATCGGGCTGAGCGTGGGCCAGAGCGTGGCGCTGACCATGGCCCTGGAACGCGGCTTCGGCGAGATCCGCCTGGCCGATTTCGACACCCTGGACCTCAGCAACCTGAACCGGATCCGCAGTGGGGTGCACGAGATGGGCACCCCCAAGGTGATCAACACCGCACGCGAGATCGCCGAACTGGACCCTTTCCTCCAGGTGACCGTGTTCGACCAGGGGCTCACCAGGGACAACCTCGATGCGTTCTTCACCCATGGCGGACACCTGGACCTGGTGATCGAGGAATGCGATAGTGTGAACATCAAGATCCTGGCTCGCCAAAAGGCCAAGGCCTTGCGGATCCCGGTGGTGATGGACACCAGCGACCGGGGCCTGGTGGATGTGGAACGTTTCGACCTGGAGCCGGACCGACCGATCATGCACGGCTTCTTGGAAGAGTTGGACCTCTCGGTGGTCGAAGGCGAGATGACGGCGGCGCAGAAGGTGCCGCTCATGTCCCGGTTCGTCGGTATGGATACCATCAGCGACCGAATGCGTGCCTCACTGCCTGAATTGGGCAGAACCATCCTGACCTGGCCCCAGTTGGCGTCGGCGGTCGTGCTTGGAGGAGCGGCGCTTGCCGATATCGTTCGGCGGATCCTGTTGGGAGTGAATATCTCAAGCCAGCGGCAATGGATCGACCTCGAAGAATTGGTGCCGGCAATGCCGGAGTCCGCCTACGCCCCGATACAACGAACCGTATAAGCTCGACCCAATGGAGAACAACAGGCCTGAACTTGAGCGGATCACGTTGCGTGCATACCGCGCCGTGGAGGAGCCCGAAGCTGCCGCACGATTCGCCGAAGAGCACATGAAGGTGTTAAGCGACATCGGCATCAGCCAGGTGACCAAGGTTTCCAAAAAGTGGCAGCAAGACCCGAACGTTTACGTGATCGCTGCTGAACATGAGGAACTCGGTCTCGTGGGAGGGATCCGCATCCATGTTTCACATTCCCCGCAGGAGCCCCTACCCCTCTTGTTCGCTGTGGGTAGAATGGACCCGTCCATTGCCCGGTTCGTGGAACCGCAGACCCAGGGTGGGATCGCCGAGATCGCGGGCTTATGGAACGCACATAGGTTCGCCAATCGAGGCCTTCCCATGTTGCTCGGAACCGCTGCTGTTTCCCTCGTCCCCCAACTGAAGGTGGGAAGTCTGATCGCGGTGCTGGCCAGGTACACCCTCCGTTATGCCACCAAATTGGGGCTTAAGGTTGTTGAAGAGGTTGGAGAAAAGGGCTGGTTCGTCTATCCCAAACCAGGCTTTTGGGGTATCGTGATGTGTGCCATGGACCCTTATGCCTTGGATCACGCACGACCGGAACTACGCCATCGGGTGATCAGCTTAAGGATGCGCCCGGAACAGCGTACCGTGGAATACACCGGCGTTTGCCACCTGGATGTACAATACCGGCTTGAACTTGAACGGGGGGTGATCAGCATCCACACCTACAAGGATGTTCGAGCCGACTACCTGAGATTCACGGCCTGAACGGAACATACGATCCCGTCGTGCGTAGAAGCGCCCGATGAGATCCGTGGTCCTTTCATTGCTTGTGCTGCTGTGTTCACTGGTCCAGGCCAGTGATCCTCCGGTGGTGACGATCCGTCCTGGCCAGGGTATGATCCAGGTCGGCGACAAGGTGGAGGTCTTGACCGACCACACCCGGTCCTTATCACTCGAAGAAGTCATCGGATCACCCGATTTCAGGGCCAGCACTTCCATGGTCCCCAACCTGGGCATCAGTGATGCTGCCCATTGGTTCCGCTTCCGCGTTGAGAATAAAGCCAATGGTACCATGCATGGCTTGGTCGTGGGCAATTCCGAGATCCCCACGATCGACGCTTGGGTGATCCACGGAGAAGGTAGAATGGAGCACCACAAGGTGGGCCAGGCAGTCACCATCGGTTCACTTGCCGAACCTGACGTCGAGCCCATTGTACCCATCAACGTGGACAATGGGTCTCAGGTCTTGGTTTATCTGCGACTCGAAAGTGACAAACAACTCGTCGTGCCCGTTTCCATCGGAGCGGCGGATGACCTCCGGAATTACGTGGCAGGACGGGACCTGTTGATCGGATGTTACATCGGGTTCATGGTCGTACTCCTGCTGTACAACCTCTTCGTCTTCCTCAGTACGCGGGATCGACATTACCTGATCTACGTGATGTACATCCTACTCGTAAGCATCACCCAACTGGTCTTCATGGGTTATGCCAAGTTCCGGTTCTGGCCGGAGAGCACCTGGTTCGCCGAACAAGCGTCCGTCATTTTCACGGTGGCCACTGCCGTTGCAGCGAACGAATTCATGATCGCGTTCATCCAAGCGCGCAAATTCGAACCCCGCCTCGCGCGTGGCCGAGCCTTCATTTACGCCCTCATGGCGATAGGCTTGGGTGCCAGGCTTAGTCAATTCCCGATAGAAGGGTATCAGCTCCTACAGCTTCTTGTCATGGTTTCCGCCGGCTACCAATTCATCGTGGCCTATCGGATCGCCCGTAAAGGAGTGCGAACCGCCAAATACTTCCTCGTGGCATGGTGCATGTTCCTTGCAGGTATCGTCCTCTTCGTTCTGAAGGACATTGAACTATTGCCGTACAATGACTTCACGAAGTATACCATGCCCATCGGAACGGCCTTCGAGGGCATCATGCTGAGCCTGGCCCTGGCCGACCGGATCAACACCCTGCGCCGCGAGAAGGAACGTTCCCAGGCCGAAGCGCTCGCTTCTTCGCTGGAGAACCAACGCATCGTGCGCGAACAGAACATGCTGCTCGAGGTGAAGGTGGCCGAACGCACCCACGAACTCCAAGAGACCAACGAGCACCTGAAGCGCACCCAGACCCAGTTGGTGAACGCCGAGAAGATGGCCTCACTCGGTCAGCTCACCGCCGGGATCGCGCACGAGATCAATAACCCCATCAACTTCATCACCAGCAACATCCAACCCCTGCGGCGCAACATCGCCGAGATCGTGGAAGTGATGCAGGAGTACCGCACGTTGACCCCCGATTCCGCGGCGGCCAAGCTGCCCGAACTACAGGTGCGCGAACGGCGCATGGGGATCGCCGATTCCATCGAGGAGCTCCAGGACATCATCGGCAGCATCGCCGAAGGATCCTCCCGGACCGCCGAGATCGTCCGTGGCCTACGCAACTTCTCGCGCCTGGACGAGGATGACCTGAAGGAGAGCGACCTGCATGACGGCATCCGCAACACCCTGGCCCTGTTGGCCCCCCACCTCCGCGACAAGGTGCAGGTGCGGTGCGACTTCCAAACGCTCCCCCTGGTGGAGTGCTTCCCCGGAAAGGTGAACCAGGTGTTCATGAACGTACTCACCAACGCCATCCAGGCCACCATGGCCCGCACGGACGGTGCCACGCCCGAAGTGTCCATCACCACGGCCGCCGTGGACGACCAGGTCCGTATCTCCATCCGCGACAACGGCATCGGCATGTCCGACGAGGTGATGGCCCACATGTTCGACCCCTTCTTCACCACCAAACCCGTGGGTGAAGGCACCGGGCTGGGCCTGGCCATCGTGTACGGCATCGTGCAGGACCACCACGGCCACATCACCGTGGATTCCATCGTGGGGCAAGGGACCACCTTCCATATCCACCTGCCCAGCAGGCAACATCAATCGCAAGCACGACGGGCATGAGCGAGCAACCGATCCGTGTCCTCTTCGTGGACGACGAGGAGAACAACCTGAAAGCCTTCCGTTCCACCTTCCGCCGCGAGATGGATGTGCTCCTGGCCAACAGTGGCGAGGAGGCCCTGCGCATACTGGAGACCGAACAGGTGCATGTGATCATCTCCGATCAGCGCATGCCCGGCATGAACGGTTCGGAGTTCCTCGCCCTGGCGCGGGAGCGGTCGCCCAGGCCCATGCGCATGCTGCTCACCGGTTTCTCCGACCTGGAGGCCGTGATCGCCGCGGTGAACGATGGTGGGATCTATGCCTACTGCACCAAACCCTGGGACGAGAACGACCTTCGGTTGAAGATTCGACAAGCCTTCGAGATCCTTTCCCTCCGCGAGGACAAGGAGCGCCTGCTCCACCAATACCAACAGATCTTCGATACCTCGGGCGACCCCATCGCCATCGTGGATCATCGCGGCACCATCCTGCAAGCCAACCAAGCCTGTGCGAAGCTGCTGGGGGTGCCTGTGGATACGCTCCTCCAGAAGCGGTTCACCGATCATGTGGAGAACGCCAACAACCTGGTTCGTACGCTCAAAGTGCGGCGGTCAGGCAACGAGTTCCTCAACGTGGACCTCACCATCCGCACCGAGGCCGGCAACGTGATCGACTGTCTGATGACCGCCACCTACCTGGGCAAGGACCCACAGGGTTCGCATGCCTTCCAAGCGGTGATCAAGGATATCACCGATCGGAAGCAGGAAGAACTGCGCATGAAGAAGCTCAACGCCGAGCTGGACAAGCGCGTGGCCGCCCGCACCGGCCAGCTGCTGGAGGCCTTGGAGGACCTGGGGTCCTTCTCCTATACCGTGGCCCACGACCTCCGTTCGCCGCTCAAGAACATCGCGGCACTGAGCGACCACCTGCGCCTTTCTTCGGTGGAACTGGCACCGCAGGAATGCAGCGAACTCGCTGACCGGATCAACAACGGCGCCCAACGGATGCTGCAACTGGTGGACGACCTCTTGCGGTTCTCCCAGACCAACCAGCGGGAAATGGAACGGAAGGACACCCTGCTACGTCCCTTGGTGCAACAGTGCGTGGAGGAGCAGGTGGCCGACTCCAGGCTCGGCCAGATCCACCTGGATATCGCTCCGGACGCCACGGTACTGACCGACGCCCCCATGCTCAAGGTGGTGCTCCAGAACCTGCTCTCCAATGCGCTGAAGTTCACCCGGCAACGGGAGCTGCCCGAGATCCGCATCCAACACCTGCGTACCGACGGCCGCGATGTGATCACCGTGAAGGACAACGGCGTGGGCTTCGATGCCCAACATAAGGAACAGGCCTTCGGCATCTTCCAACGGCTCCACAAAGCGGAGCAGTTCGAGGGCTCCGGTGTTGGTCTGGCCATCGTGCAACGCATCGTGGACAAGCACGGTGGTGAGGTATGGGCGGAAAGTGCCGTGGGCCAAGGCACGAGCATCCACGTGGCCCTGCCCATGGTGGAGGAGTCGCGAGCGGCCATCCCGTTCATCAAGGTGGCCTGATCCCCCACGGAACGTAACCCACGGACCAGCGTGCACGTAACAACGATACTACGCAACCTCAAGCGCATGAAAGCCCCTCTCCTGAGCGCACTGCTCCTCATCATCACCCATCAAGGCACGGTCCTGGCACAAGGCAAGTTGGTGGATCGAAGGGATCAAGCCCAAGGCTGGTACGTGCCTGTGCACGGTCAGGTGCTCGCGGAAGGCAAAAAGACCGACGGATACACCCTGTTCCTCTATAAGGACAACGTGGAGCTGGGGCGGTTGGAGAGTGATAAGCGCGGACGATTCGAACTGGAACTGGACATCGATGCATCCTATGCCATCCGGATCACCAAGCCTGGATACCAGGAAAAACTCCTGACCGTGGAGACCACCCTGCCCAAAGACCTGGTGAACTATCCAGACTACGAATGCACGGTGAGCCTTCAGAAGACCGCATCGCCCAATGTGGACCCGTTCTATACGGACTTCCCCTCCGCGATCATCCGATACAACGCGGAGGTCGGTGGTTTCTACCACAGCGAGCCCTACCTGACCCACATCCAGACCAAGCTCTCCGGTTACGCCAAGGCTGGCCAGTAGCCCATCATCATCTTCCCTCCTGCCTTACAAGAAACAAAGACCAAGGCGGAGCGAACAGCAAGGCGGGCCCGTAAGCCCGCCTTGATCTTTTCGGAACGTTGCCTCACCGTACCGTTGGTCGACCATGCGGATCGACCAACGGGTGCATCGCACGAGAGCCTGCGGGTTCCGTCAATGCTGATCGTAATCGATGGTCACGTTCGCGCTGCGCGGGTGTGTCTGGCAGGTCAGCACGTAGCCGTCGGCCACTTCCTCGTCGGTGAGGGCGTAGTTCATGTCCATCTCCACCTTGCCTTCCACCACGCGGGCCTTGCAGGTGCAGCAAACCGCGCCTTTGCAGGCATAGGGCACATCCAGCCCGGCGGTCAGGGCGGCATCCAGCACCGCATCGCCGTTGGTCGGGATCTTGAGCAGGTGCTCGCGGCCGTCCATGATCACCTTCACCTCCGATACCCCGCTGAACGCACCTTCTGCAGCGGGCTTGGGAGCATCCTTCTTCACCTCCGTGCTCACCGGGCTGGTGAAGAGCTCGATGTGAACACGCTTCTTCTCCACCCCCATCCGCTCCAACGCCTCGCTCACGTTCACCATCATCGGCTCGGGGCCGCAGATGAAGTATTCGGTGTCCGCGTTGTCACGGACGAAACGGGAGGCCAGGGCGGTGGCCTTCTCCACGGTGATCAGCCCATTGAAGAGCATGTCCTCGTCCTTGCCGAAGGTGAGGATGTGGTGCACCTCCAGCCGGCCGCTGTACTTGGTGCGCAGCTCTTCCAACTTGGCCCGGAAGATGATCCGGTCCACCTCCGTGTTGCCGTAGAACAAGGTGAGGCGACTGTGGGGCTCCACCCGCAGCACGGTCTTGATGATGCTGAGGATCGGCGTGATGCCGCTGCCCCCCGCGAAGCAGACGTAATGCTTGTGGTGGTCCGCATGAAGCTGGGTGTGGAAGTTGCCCATGGGCGTCATCACCTCGACGGTCATCCCGGGCTTCAGCTTCTCCACCAGTGCGGTGCTGGCACGTCCGTTCTCCACCCGTTTCACGGCGATGCGCACCTCCTCGGGGTCCAACGGGCTGCTGCAGATGCTGTAGCTGCGCCGCAACTCCTCCCCGTTCACATGCACCTTCAGGGTGAGGTACTGGCCTTGGATGAAGGCGAAGTCGGCGCGCAGTTCCTGTGGGATCGTGAAACCGATCACGATACTGTCCACTGTTTCGTGGTGTACGGTGGATACGGTGAGGGTATGGAATCGGGCCATGCGGGCAGTGCTCATGCGGTGGATCGGCCGGAGCCGATGCGGAATGCGTTACGGGTCGCAAAAGTAGCCGTCCAAGGCCACCATGGTGCCTTGCAAAGGGAACGAAATTCCATGCCGGCGACCACCGCCATGACAGACAACCGGTCACTCCCGACCTGTGGCTCCATTTGACGGATATCATCCACCGAACCCCCCACCTGCCTACTTTAGCCAACCGAAAACGTAGGATCCATGACGGACGTGACCAACCTCGAAGAACGGTTCCTGGCCAAGATCGATGCCGAGCAGAAGATCGAGCCCAAGGACTGGATGCCGGAGAAGTACCGCAAGACCTTGATCCGCCAGATCAGCCAGCACGCGCACAGCGAGGTGGTGGGCATGCTACCCGAAGGCAACTGGATCACCCGTGCGCCCAGCTTGCGCCGCAAGGCCATCCTGCTGGCCAAGGTACAGGACGAAGCGGGCCACGGCCTCTACCTGTACAGCGCCTGCGAAACCTTGGGCGTGACCCGCGAGAAGACCATCGCCGACCTGCTCAGTGGCAAAGCCAAGTACAGCAGCATCTTCAACTACCCCACCCTCACCTGGGCCGACATCGGCGCGGTGGGCTGGCTCGTGGACGGCGCCGCCATCATGAACCAGGTGATGCTGTGCCGCACCAGCTACGGCCCCTACGCCCGCGCCATGGTGCGCATCTGCAAGGAGGAGAGCTTCCACCAGCGGCAGGGCTACGAGATCATGAGCGTGCTGGCCCAAGGCACGCCCGAACAGCGCGAAATGGCACAGGATGCCTTGAACCGCTGGTGGTGGCCCAGCCTCATGATGTTCGGGCCCAGCGATGCCAACAGCCCCAACAGCGCCGACAGCATGCGCTGGAAGATCAAACGCCAGAGCAACGATGAGCTGCGGCAGATCTTCATCGACCGCACCGTGCAGCAGGCCGAGGTGATCGGTCTCACCATCCCCGACCCCGACCTGAAGTGGAACGAGGAGACCAAGCACTACGACTGGGGCACCATCGACTGGACCGAATTCAACAACGTGGTGGCCGGCAACGGCCCCTGCAACAAGGAGCGCCTCGCCGCACGCAACAAGGCCCACGACGAAGGGGCCTGGGTGCGCGAAGCGGCACTGGCCTACGCGGCGAAGAAGGCGAAAGGCAAAGCCGCCTGACCCACTTCCCTACTCCGGATCCCCCACCAATGCACCTGTACCAGCGATCCATGGGGTCGCCCTTCCGATAACACGATGAGCAACGACAACACCAACAACTGGCCCCTCTGGGAGGTCTTCATCCAAAGCAAACGCGGCTTGGAACACAAGCACGTGGGCAGTTTACACGCGGCCGATGCGCAGATGGCCATCGAGAACGCCCGCGACGTGTACACCCGTCGGCAGGAAGGCAACAGCATCTGGGTGGTGCCCGCCGGTGCCATCAGCGCCAGCCAGCCGGAAGATGCGGCGATGCTCTTCGACCCGGCCGACGACAAGACCTATCGGCACCCCACCTTCTACGTGATCCCCGAAGGCGCTAAATACATTTAAGCGAAGCACGATACGGGCGCGACATGTCGCGCCCCGGCACCGGCTTCGACCCGAGATCCTATCCAGCCATGAGCAACGCGCTTTTCTCCTACCTCCTTCGCCTCGGCGACGACCTGCTGATCCTGAGCCATCGCCTGAGCGAATGGTGCGGCCACGGCCCCGTGCTGGAAGAGGATATCGCCCTCACCAACCGGGCGCTGGACCACATCGGCGAAGCGCGCAACCTGTACGACCATGCCGTGAAGGTGGAAGGCAAGGGGCGCACCGAGGACGACCTCGCCTACCTGCGCCCCGAGCGGCAGTTCGTGAACACCAAATTGGTCGAACAGCCCAACGGCGACTACGCCCACACCATCGTACGCAGCTTCCTCTTCGATGCCTACCACCTGCCGCTGGCCGAGGCCCTCACCAAGAGCAGCGATGCCCAGCTGGCCGCCATCGCCGCCAAGGCCGTGAAAGAGGCGCAATACCACCTGAAACACAGCAGCGACTGGCTGATCCGCTTCGGCGACGGCACCGAAGAGAGCCACCGCCGTGCCCAACAGGCACTGGACGACCTCTGGACCTACACCGGCGACCTCTTCGCGCAGGATGAAGTGCATGAAGCCATGGTGAAGGCAGACATCGCACCCGACCTCGCCACCATCAAGGCCGCTTTTGACGCCACCGTGGACCGCGTGCTGGCCGAGGCCACCCTGAAGCGCCCCACCGATGGCTACATGATGACCGGCGGCCGCCAAGGCAAGCACAGCGAACACCTGGGATACATCCTGGCCGATATGCAATACCTGCAGCGCGCCTACCCTGGGGCGCAGTGGTAGTTGATCGCCGAAGCCGATGGTCGTTGCCATACGCCTAGCTTCTTCGGTTCTTCTTGGACACTTGTGCTTGGGCGCATGCATGGCGCAAGGCACGAACCTTCAAGTAGCGAAGAGCTTCGCGGAAAGCTACGAACCGCAAAAGGAAGGTGTCGCGAAACTTGTTGATGTTCCGGCGCATGTGGTCGAAGCATTCACCCATTTGAAGGCTGAGGACCGGTCCGCCTGCGAGAAATACCTCGCCCTCATCTTCATCAAGCTCTACCGGGCGCATCTGGAATGCTGTAACCAGTCGTACGAGCTACGAACAAGATCCTCGAAGAGGTTCGATATCGACAGGGCAGCAGACCCTCTCCTATTCGAGTTCAACAGCATCACGAAGATGTACGACATGGACAAGCCGATCGAGTTCATTTCTTCAGCCATGGCGTACGACTGGGTCAAAGCGCACACATACCTGCGCAATGATCCGGCGATCAAGAAGGAGTACGTCGTCGTCAAGAAGAGGAAGACAGAGACCCGTCAAGTTAAGTTCATGTGACAACGCCCTTGTCCTGATCACCGGCGGTCCATCGTTCGAACAGCATCAGATACGGGGATGCGCCCTCGCACGTGGCCTGCGTAAGAAGGTCAGATATGCAGACTTGGAGCCTTGTACTTCTCTTCAAGTTCAGTGCTGATCGACAGTTTGTATTTCGAAAACCCCGCCTTCGGCAAGCCGCAAACCGTTATCCGTGATCACGGAAAAGAAAATGTGCCGCCGGGTCCGTTGATCCCTTTTGGACGCCATGGCGCACCCATGCCAACCACGCTTCCCGCACAGTGGGCGTAGGGCCGTTATAACGAACGTTCTATTGCGCAGCGTCCCGGAAGGACGCTCCTTTGCCGAAACACGAACACGCACCATGCGGCTACCTCTTACCCTGATCGCGGTCGGCACCGTCCTGGCCACCCTGGCACAGCCCGCCAACGACCAATGCGCCAACGTCACCCCGTTCAGCCTAGCCATCGGCGGCACCGTGGAACGCACCGGAACACGTACAGGCGCCACCACCCTCAACGATGGTGTACCCGGCAGCAGCCTGATGACCACCCCTGGCGCGGCCACGGTGTGGGAGGCCTTCACCACCACGGCATGCAGCAACGTCACCGCGCTCTTTTGCGGCACCGCACTGCCCGCCACCCCCATGTGGAACTTCCTCACCCCGGACTGCCCCGCAGACTCGGTGATCTACTTCAGCTT
>SSGN01000142.1 GCA_008016945.1 Flavobacteriales bacterium | reverse complement strand
TTACCGTCCTCCACCTCCGTGCCCTCAATGGGCTCTAAGACCGCATAGACATGAAAACGCAACCGATCAACAGCGCTCTTCAGCGCATGCCGAATACGCTCTTTCTGCTCCTGCTCACCATCGCACTGGCCGCCTGTGGCGGTGGCGCGGCCTCCGGCGAAGAAGAAGGCCATGGCCACGGCGAAGAGGAGGGCCACGGCGGTGGGAGCACCGTCACCGTTTCGCCGCAACAATTCGCCGCCATCGAGGGCAAGCTTGGCAAGGTGGAGATGAAGGACCTCACCACCGCCCTCAAGGCCGTCGGCTTTTTGAAAGTGCCGCCGCAGAACGTCGCCGACATCACCGTGGCCATGGGAGGCACCGTGCGCGAAGTGCTGGTGCAGGAAGGCGACCATGTGAACAAGGGGCAGGTGCTCGCTACGGTCACCGACCCTTCGATCATCCAACTGCAACGCGACTACCTCGATGCGAAAGCACGACTGGTGTACGCCGAAACGGAATTGGAACGCCAGACCGAACTGGCCCGCGCCAACGTGAGCGCGCAGAAGACCCTGCAACAGGTCACGGCGGAACACGCCTCCTTGCGGGCCAGCGTGAACGCCCATGCCGAGCAGTTGCGCCTGATCAACATCGACCCCGAGAAGCTCACTGCCAATGCACTGCGCTCAGCCGCGGGCATCGTAAGCCCCATCGATGGCACCGTGGCGCACATCGCGGTGAACGTGGGAAGCAAGGTGAGCAACGATGCCACAATGTTCCGCGTGGTGAACAACAGCAAGCTCCACGTGGACCTCTTCCTCTACGAACAGGACATCGCCTCCGTGAAGGTGGGCCAGACCATCGACCTCAGCCTCACCAACCTGCCGGGCAAGAACTACACGGCCGTGGTCTTCGCCATCGGCAGTGCCTTCGAACGCGAGACGAAGACGATCCCGGTGCACGCGGAGATCACCGGCGACAAAGTGGGCCTGATCGACGGCATGGGCGTTACCGGGCGCATCAGCGTAGGCAACGCCACCACCACCGCCGTGCTCACCGAGGCCATCGTGAACATGGAAGGCAAGGACTACGTGTTCATCAGGACCGAAGGTGAAGAGGAGCATGGGCACGGGCATGATGAAGAGCCCGCGCACAAGGAGGAACCGGCGCACAAACACACCGAAGGGGAAGCACACGATCACGCGAAGGAGAACAAGGCAACCCATGCACAAGGTGAGGTGCACGAACATGACCATAGCGATGAACATGCGCACGAGGCCGCAACCGGCAGCATGAGCTTCCAACGCATCGAAGTGAAGCGTGGAACGACCGATGGCGCGTACACAGCAGTAACCTTCCTGCAACCGGTGGACCCGGACGCCGAAGTGGTGACCGGTGGCGCCTACTACCTGATCGCGATGATGAACACGAGTGAAGGACACGAGCATTAAGATCATGAGCACCCATCATTCCCTCGCTGCTCGTTCCACCTGGCGGACCTACCTGCCTGCTATTGTTTCGTTCATCCTGCTCCTCAGCGGCATCGCCATCGACCAGCTGGCACCGCAGCTCTGGCAACAGGCATGGTGGCGTTTCGCCTGGTACTTGGCCGCGTACCTGCCGGTAGGCTGGCCGGTGCTGGTGAATGCGGTACGTACCATCGCGAAGGGCGCGGTCTTCAGCGAGTTCTTCCTGATGAGTTTGGCCACCATCGGCGCGTTCTACATCGGCGAGTACCCCGAGGGCGTGGCGGTGATGCTGTTCTATGCCGTGGGTGAACTGTTCCAGAACGCCGCCGTTGATCGGGCCAAGCGCAATATCCAGGCCTTGCTGGATGTACGTCCGGATACCGCGAACGTGCTGCGCGACGGCGTCCCGGTGGAAACGCCCGCTGCTGAGGTGAAGGTCGGTGACATCCTCCGCATCCGCGTGGGCGATCGCGTGCCGTTGGACGGAAAACTCCTGAGTGAAAAAGCGTCGTTCGATACCGCCGCGCTCACCGGTGAGAGCGTGCCGCGCACCATCGTGAACGATGCGCCGGTGCTTGCTGGCATGATCGCTGCGGACAAGGTGGTGGACATGGAAGTGACCAAACCCTTTGGCGAGAGCAGCCTCGCACGCATACTGGATCTGGTGCAGAACGCCGCCAAGAGCAAGGCACCAACGGAGCTCTTCATCCGCCGCTTCGCCCGCATCTACACACCCATCGTGGTGGCGCTCGCCGTGGGCATCGTGCTGGTGCCCATGTTGGTTGTGGAGTCCTACGACTTCAACAGTTGGCTATACCGTGCCCTCATCTTCCTAGTGATCTCCTGCCCATGCGCACTGGTCATCAGCATTCCGCTGGGCTACTTCGGTGGCATCGGCGCAGCCAGCCGCAAGGGCATCCTGCTGAAGGGTGGCAACTACCTCGATGTGCTCACCAAGGTGAACACCGTGGTGATGGACAAGACCGGTACGCTCACCGAGGGCGTGTTCGCTGTTCAGGAGGTGAAGCCTGCGGAAAGTGCAAGCGCGGAACAACTGCTCGGCGTGGTGAAGGCCATGGAAGCGCACAGCACGCACCCCATCGCAAAGGCCGTGTTGGAACATCCGCAAGGCGATGCCGTGGGCGAGGCCACGAACGTGGAGGAGATCAGCGGCCACGGTATGCGCGGTACGGTGCAGGGCAAGGAGGTGCTGGTGGGCAATGCGCGCCTCTTGAAGAAGTTCAACGTGTCCTATCCTGCGGACGTGGATACCGTCGAGGATACCATCGTGGTGTGTGCGATCGGCGGCAGCTACGCGGGCTACATCACCGTTGCCGATAAGGTGAAAGCGGACGCACAGCAGGCGGTGAACGAACTGCGTGCATCGGGCGTGCGCGAGATCGTGATGCTCAGCGGCGACAAGACGGCCATCACGCAGCGCGTCGCGGCCAAGCTGGGTATCCACAAGGCCTTCGGCGATCTGCTGCCGGAAGATAAAGTATCGAAGATGCAGCAGGTGAAGAAGGACCCTACCGCCGTGGTGGCCTTCGTGGGCGACGGCATCAATGATGCGCCGGTGCTCGCGCTCAGCGATGTGGGTATCGCCATGGGCGGCCTGGGCAGCGATGCGGCCATCGAGACCGCTGATGTGGTGATCCAGAACGACCAGCCCTCGCGGATCGCCGAAGCCATCCGCATCGGCCGGGCCACCAAGCGGGTGGTCACGCAGAACATCGTACTCGCTTTCGGCGTGAAGGCGATCGTCCTGATCCTCGGCGCGGGAGGATTGGCCACCCTATGGGAAGCGGTGTTCGCCGATGTGGGTGTGGCGCTGTTGGCGATACTTAACGCGAGCAGGATGCGGTGAGGGTTCTGGAACATAACTTGCGTGGCTACGAACATGAAACAGCTGACCACCCTGCTCTTTGCCTTTTGCACACTAGGCCTATCTGCACAAACCGGTGCAGTTTCCCCGCCCGCCAAAGGCAAGAAGACCGCCACCATCGCCATCCAGAGCACTGGCATCTGCGATATGTGCGAGAAGACCATCGAGACCGAACTCGTCTATACCAAGGGCGTGAAGAAGGTGGATGTGGACCTCAGCACCGCTGCCGTGAGCGTGACCTACGATCCGCGCAAGACCGACGCGGACAAATTGCGTGCAGCGCTCACCAAGCTGGGGTACTCCGCCGATGGCACACCCGGTGATGCAGCCGCCTTTGCCAAATTGCCCCAGTGCTGCCAGAATGAAGGCTGCGGCAAGTTGCCGGTGAAGCAATCAAGCTTCATTGGGCCATGCCGACGCAGGTGCGGCCATACTACGTAGCAGAGTTGCGCAAGAGCGAAGAGGCTCGCACGCTCGGCGATCTGCAACTCGAATGGCACCATCTCGAGCGGGCCCATATTCTCGGCCAGCGTTGGCCCTTGGAGCACAACGCGGTGCATTGGCGCATGCTGAAGTTCGGGTTCCGTACCAAGAACATGCGCGAGATCATCGGACAGTTGCCGCGTCTGGTCTTCGGTGGGGTGAAGAGCTTCGCGGGCACGGTGCCGATCGGGAATACGGGCGGAGCGAATGTGCCGGCGCTGAAGCCGCTGGCGTTACCAGACGACCTAGCAGCGATACTCAATGACACCTTTGCCGTGTGATCGATAGTGCGATCACCGTGTCCGAGAGTGAATGGAGTATCGGGCCCTTCGCGGGTCACATATTCCGCCGATACTGCCCCCCCACCTCGAACATCGCCGCAGTCAACTGCCCGAGCGAGCAATACTTCGTCGCCTCCATCAGCACGGCGAACATGTTCTCGTTCCGGATGGCCGCTTGCTGCAGGTCCTTGATCGCCTTCGCCGCTTCCGCGCTGTAGGCCGCGCGTAGGTTCTCCACCGTCGCAATCTGCGCTTCCTTCTCTTCCTCGGTGGCGCGGATCACCTCCTTGGGCAATACCGTCGGTGAGCCCTTGCTGCTGAGGAAGGTGTTCACGCCGATGATCGGGTATTCGCCCGTGTGCTTGAGGGTCTCGTAGTACAAGCTCTCTTCTTGGATCCTGCTGCGTTGGTACATCGTTTCCATCGCTCCCAAGACACCACCGCGCTCCGTGATCCGGTCGAACTCGGTGAGCACGGCTTCTTCCACCAGGTCGGTGAGCTCTTCGATGATGAAGGAGCCTTGGAGCGGGTTCTCATTCTTGGCCAGGCCGAGCTCCTTGTTGATGATGAGCTGGATGGCCATGGCGCGGCGCACGCTTTCCTCGGTGGGCGTGGTGATGGCCTCGTCGTAGGCGTTGGTGTGCAGGCTGTTGCAGTTGTCGTAAATGGCATACAGCGCCTGCAACGTGGTGCGGATGTCGTTGAAGTCGATCTCCTGCGCGTGGAGGCTGCGACCGCTGGTCTGGATGTGGTACTTCAGCATCTGGCTGCGCTCGTCGGCACCATAGCGATGCTTGAGCGCCTTGGCCCAGAGGCGGCGCGCCACGCGGCCCATCACGGCGTACTCGGGGTCCATGCCGTTGCTGAAGAAGAAGCTGAGGTTCGGCGCGAAGGCGTTGATGTCCATCCCGCGCGACAGGTAGTACTCCACGTAGGTGAAGCCGTTGGCGAGCGTGAAGGCGAGCTGCGAGATCGGGTTGGCGCCGGCTTCGGCGATGTGGTAGCCCGAGATCGACACCGAATAGAAGTTCCGCACCTTGTTGC
>SSGN01000132.1 GCA_008016945.1 Flavobacteriales bacterium | reverse complement strand
GTAGATGCTCCACACCATAGACCGTAAGCCCGGTGACGATCGCGGCCTCACGGGCGTTGGCCGCAGGCAGGATGATGCCTTTGAAGCCTTGGCGTTTCGCTTCCAGTGCGATGGGCAAGGCGCCTTTGATCGGGCGCACGCCGCCATCGAGGCTGAGCTCACCCATCACCAAGTGCGTCTCCAGCAGGTCCGGTGGTGCTTGATCAGTGGCGGCGAGCAGGCCCACGGCCAAGGGCAGATCGTACGCCGTGCCCTCCTTGCGGATGTCGGCCGGGGCCAGGTTGATGGTGACGCCTTTGCCACGCGGGAAATAAAGCCCGTTGTTGCGCAGGGCGGCATCCATGCGCTGCTGGCTCTCCTTCACAGCGCTATCGGGCAGGCCAACGAGGAAGAAGAAGGCCCCGTTCTCCACGTTCACCTCGGCGGTGACGATGGTGGCATTGATGCCGAATACCGCGGATCCGTGGACTTTGACGAGCATGGCCTCAGTGTTCCTTGCGGCGTGGCTGGGCCAGATCGCGTTCGATGTGATCGATCAGCGCGTGGATCACCTTGATGTGCACCTCCTGCACGCGATCGGCATAGCCCTGGTGTGGCACGCGCACCTCCACGGTGCAGAGGTCGGCCAGACGACCGCCGTCCTTCCCGGTGAGGCCGATCACATGCATGTTCTTCTCACGCGCCACTTCCGCAGCGCGGAGCACGTTGGGGCTGTTGCCGCTGGTGCTGATGGCGAGCAGCACATCGCCCTCGCGCCCGTGGGCTTGCACGAAACGCGCGAACACCTGGTCGAAACCGTGGTCGTTGCCCACGCAGGTGAGGTGGCTGGGGTCGCTGATGCTGATGGCGGCGATGGGATCGCGATCGTCGCGGAAGCGGCCGGTGAGCTCTTCGGCGAAGTGCATGGCATCGCACATGCTACCGCCGTTGCCGCAGCTGATGACCTTGGCGCCCTGCTTGAGGCAGTAGCTCATGAAGGCGGCGGCGCGTTCCACGGCCTCGATGTTGGCGGGGTCGGCGAGGAAACGGCCGAGCACGTCGGCGGCTTCGCTGAAATGGGAGCGGATACGTTCGAGGCTCATCGCCTCAAAGATGGTGCAGATCGAGGAACCGGTGGCTCAAAGGCTGGCCTGGGCCCCCAGCACCTTCATGGCCTCCAGACCGCGGCGTAGGAAAGTGGCGTACTCCTGTTTGTCCGGGGTATAGCCCACCGGATCGGTGAGGAGCTTGCCATCGGGGCTCAGCAGCACGTACAGCGGCTGGCTGGCGCTCACGAAGTTCTCGGCTTGCAGCGTAGCCCATTTGTTGCCGTGGGTGATGATGGGCTTCTTGGTTCCGTTGGTGGTCTCGTGGATGAACTGTTCCTCCTTCGGCAGTTCGCGTTTATCGTCGACGTAGAGCGACACCAGGACATAATCGTTCTCGATGATCTCCCGTACCCCCTGCTCCGGCCAGACATGCTCTTCCATCTTCCGGCAGTTCACGCACGCCCATCCGGTGAAGTCGAGCATCAGCGGTTTCTGCACGGTACGCGCATGGGCCATGGCCTCTTCCAGGTCGTGGAAGGCTTCGGCCTTCTTGGGCAGCAGCCAGCTGTAGCCGGCGGGTGGTGCCAGGCCGCTCATGAGCGCGAGGGGCTTGAAGGTCTTCGCTGCTTGATCCACCCGCAGCCCGAAGGCGAGGTACCCGGTGGCGATGGTGAACAGGGCGATGAACGCCCACCGCACGGTGGAGCGGCTTTTCACGGGGCTGTCGTGCGGGAACCGGATCACGCCGAAGAGATAGAGCACGATGCCCAGCGCACAAACGACCCACACCACCATGAAGAGCTCGTAGGGCACGATGCCCCATTGCTTCACCAGGTCGGCGTTGCTGAGGAACTTGAACGCCAGGGCGATCTCCGCGAAGCCGAGCACCACCTTCACGCTGTTGAGCCAGCTGCCGCTACGCGGGAGCGAATTGAGCCAACTGGGGAAGAGCGCGAACAGGGCGAAGGGGAGCGCCAGGGCCATGCCGAAGCCACCCAGACCGGCGGTCAGCTGCCAGGCTCCGCCATCGGCGGTGAGCGCTCCGGCCAGCAAGGAGCCCAGGATGGGGCCCGTGCAACTGAACGAGACGAGCGCCAGGGTGAGGGCCATGAAGAAGATGCCGATCATGCCGCCGAACTTGGAGGCTTTCTGGTCCATGCTGTTCACCCAGCTACTGGGCAGGGTGATCTCGAAGTAGCCGAAGAAGCTCACCGCGAAGACCAGGAAGATCACGAAGAAGAAGATGTTGAGCCAGGGGTTGGTGCTGATCTCGTTGAAGATCTCCGGGTTCACCGAACCGAGCAGATGGAAGGGCAGGCTGAAGAGCAGGTAGATCCCCAGGATGAAGCCGCCATAGGTGAGGGCGTTGCGCAACCCCTTCTTCTTGTCCTCGCTGCCTTTGGTGAAGAAGCTCACCGTGAGCGGGATCATGGGGAACACACAGGGGGTGAGCAAGGCCACCAATCCACCGAGGAAGCCGAGGAAGAAGATGGACCACAACGACTTGGTCTCAGCGATGGTGGCCTCCCCGCCCTTGATGACCGGAGCGTTCAGATCCACATTGGGCAGCTTCAACTCCGCGGAGCCCGATCGTGTGGCAAGCCCTTGGAACCGCTTGTCGTTGGGATCGAAAGGCAAGGCCCCCAACTCGAAGGTACCGCTGTTCAACCCGGGCACGATGAAGTACACGGTGGCCGGCGGTAGGCACATCTCATCGTTGCAGGTCATGTACTCGAACGATCCGGTAACGGGAGTGTTCGGGTCCGCCACGGTGATGCGTTGGGAGAAGGTGGCCTGCTGCTTGAACTTCTTCACCACCATGCCGAACATCTCATCCACACCCTCGATCACCTTGGCCCCGGTCTCCGTGGGTGTACCCTCCACCACAAGGCCGGGGATGGTATCCACCTTCACCGAGGTGGGCCAGGGCCCCATGTCGCCGTAGTTGTTCAGGGAATACACCGCCCAGCCCGCCTCGATGTCCGCCACGAACGAGAGTGTCCAGGAATCACCATCAGGCCGGACCGCCACGGACCATTTCACCGGTTCCACTGCACCATCGGCAGCTGGTGGTTGTGCAAAGGCACAAAGCGAGAAGAGGCTGAAGAGCAGGTACAGGTACTTCTTCATGGATCAATGTTTCTCGGCCTCAGCGGGCATAACTACGGAGAACTTCACCACTTCCGGAGGCAGGCAGGTCTTGTCATTGCACACCATGAACTCCACCTCGCCGGACAGCGGCCCCTGTGCGCCCTTCTTCACCTCGAACCGTTGGGTGAACACCGGGTCGCCGGAATGGTAGCGCACCTGCATCTCGAAATTGGGATCGAACACCTCCTCGGGTTCGGGTTCCGTTAGCGCACCCAAGGGGATGAGGCCATCGGCCGGGGAGAAACGCACCGCGGTGGGCAGTGGTCCCAGGTCGTTCTCCAGGCGGGTGGCATAGATGTGCCAACCGGGGTCCACCTGGGCGGTGAGCTCGATGGCCACCACACCGGCCTCCACGGGTTTCGCCGCGAAGGACCACTTCACCGGGCCGGTCGGTGCCAGCATGGACAACATGGCCGAAAGCAACAGTGCATACATGGTACAGGCGATACTTGGCAAAAGTAGTCCCGCCCCTCCGGTGGTATGCTGACCGTTAACAGAATACTGGGACTCCTACGCCCGGCTGGGTATCAACACCTTCCGTTGGAGCATACGCCCATCGCCTCCCCGCAAGAACGAGTAGTCCCGCGCAACGGGGATCATGGGATGTCCACGCTCACCACCCGGCCCACCGGGATGACCATGCCGTACTTGAGCACGATGTTGTCCGGATCGAAGGTCCAAATGGTGGTCTCCACGGCTTTCAGGCCCTCATCGTCCTGGAAAACGATCCGGCATTTGCCATGCTCCACGTTGCCGAGACGGGTGGCCTCTTCCATGTTGTGAAGGATGCCCCGTCGCTCACTCTCACTCAACATCAGCGGCTGGCGCGGGAATCGCAACGATGGGATCCGTTCCTTGGGGATGGTCTGCGCGTTGTTCTGGAGCATGTCTCAGGGCATAGATGTTCCAAAAGATACATCCGCGAAGGGGCCTTTTCCAAGACCGGTTGAAAAGTCTATGGTGCGGCGGACTCTCCGAGCCAATCGAAGCGCAGGATCCGGTGGCTCGTTCCACAGGCCTTGCTGCCACCGTCGATCCGCCATCCGCACAGCCAGAGGACACGTTGCGCATCCGACAGGACATGGACATTCCGTTTGCGGTCCCGGGGCACCTTGGCATCGATGAGGATATCGCTGACGAGCTTGGTCCCCCCTCCCCCGAGCTGTAGCCGATCGCCGGCGCGCCATGGGCGCAGCACGAGTGGGAAGGTCACCCGGTCCGCGTCCAACCAAGCGGTGCCGGGTCCCTGGGCGGGGTCGATATCAGCTGCGGGCACGATGCGGATGCGCAGTGGAGCATCCGCGGGCACCGCATCGGCCGAGGGGATGTTCCATTGGCGCTCCTGGGCCGCCCGTGGTGCGATCACCAGCTGCTCGCGATCCACGAACACGTCGGCCGTATCGCTCGGGAACCACGCTCCCGTATGTCCCATGCGCATGGCCTTGAGCATATCATCCGCCCGATCGGGATGAAAGCCCAGACCGCGCAGCACATGGTGCAAGGACAGGCGTGGCGCGGTGCCCGCGAAACGATCGAACGGAATGCGAAGCGTGCCATCGGCTTCGGGCCGCAGGTCTTCCGTGGCATTGGCGCCGTGCTCCGCGGCCAATGCGCCGAGCTCGCCGAACAGCCGCATGTTGCGCCCCATGGCCTTTCGTGCACCAGGCCGCAGGGTCTCCATCAAAGGCAGCAGTTCATGCCTGACGCGATTCCGGAGATAGGCATCGCTGGCATTGCTGGCATCCTCGCGCCAGGTGATGTCGTGCGCCCGGGCGTAGGCCAGGATCTCGGCACGCGGCACGTCGATGAGCGGCCGGATGAACGCACCGCTCCGCACCGGGATGCCCCCCCACCCTTTGGCGCCCATGCCTTGAAGGAGACCGATAAGGAACGTTTCTATGACATCATCCGCATGATGCGCGGTGGCTACGAGGTGCGGGTCGGCCAAGGCCCGCTGCTTGAGCCATGCGAGGCGCAGCTCCCGTGCGGCCATCTGCGTGCTCTCACCGGTGGTGGACACGCGCCCCTTGACATCCACCCGGTGCACCACGAACGGAACGCCGAGTCGGATACAATGTGCCTGAACGAACGCTCGGTCGGCATCGCTCTCCGCACCGCGCAGGCCATGGTCCACATGCGCAACGTGGCAGGGATGGCCCATGGAGCGCAGCACGTGGAGCAGCACCATGCTGTCCACACCGCCGCTCACGGCCACCCACACCGGTTCTCCAGGCCGCAGCAGCCCGTTCGCAAGGATGGTATCGCGCACGCGTTCAAGCATCACGCAGGGCATCGATCACGGAGCGCGCCTTCACTTCGCATTCCTCGTACTCGGCTTCGGGGTCGCACAAGGCGGTGATGGCACTGCCGGTGGTGAGCCTCAAGGTCCGATCATCCGCATGGTAGAGCAGGGTGCGAATGATCACGTTGAAGTCGCCGGTGCCATCCGGTGCGAAGAACCCGAAGCTTCCACTGAACCAGCCGCGCGGCCCCTCCTCCGTTTCCTCGATCAGCTGCATGGCCCGGTACTTCGGTGCGCCGGTCATGCTGGCCATGGGGAACGTGGCGCGCAGCACATCCATCGGCGAAACCCCTTGGCGCATCCGGGCCGTTACGGTGCTGATCATCTGGTGGACCCGAGGATACGATCGCACGACACAAAGCTCCTCCACGCACACGGATCGCTGCGCGCCGATCCGTGCCAGGTCGTGGCGCATGACGTCCAGTGCCATGATGTTCTCGCTGCGTTCCTTCGGATCGGCCGCCAACTCCTCGGCGGCTTGTCGATCCCGTAGTTCATCGGCATAACGCGGCCGCGTGCCCTTCATGGGTTGGCCCATCACCTCGTGGCCGTCAAAAGCGATGAACCGTTCCGGACTGGCGCACATGGCGAAGCAAGGGCCATGCCTGTAGAACGCTGCGAACGGTGCGTCGGTGCGTCGCAACAGGGACTCGAACGCCGTGAACGGATCGAACGTGGCGGCCGTTGCGCTCCGCGATGTGCAGAAATTCACTTCGTAGATATCGCCACGTTGGATGTGGTCCAACAAGCGGTGCACCTGTGCGCGGTATCGTTCCGGCGGAGCGTGCCTCATCCATACCAGCGGAGGCAGCGGGGCAGTGGCGCGCGGTTGACCAACGAACGCCCGTTCGGCCCATGATCGTGCGACCTGCTCATCCGCTTTCGGCGTATGCAAGAGCACTTCATCACCACGCCATTCCACCACGAAACGCGGGACCCACCAACGACAATGGTCGCCATCCGTGCCACGGCCGTGGAACAGCACATCCTTCCATTCGTAGCGCAGGGCACCGAACACCCAGGTCATGGCCCGCGCATCTTCCCCGAACACGGGTGCTTCGATGGTCTGCGCACAGCCCACGGCGAGTACGGCACGATCCCTGTCGGCGATGCGGCGATAGAGGAAGTGCTCCTCTCCCATCAACATGGACCAATCGAAACCTGGACATCGGCCCAGGGAGATGCGGATCCAATCTTGAACCGTGTTCATTCTTGTGGAGCCGCTCGCCTTCCGCTCAACCGGATGCCAAGCGAAACGATCAGTGAAAGGATGGACAGTGCAACGGCGCCCTTCCCCACCAGGTCGCCATGGCGCACGAAGAACGTAAGCTCGTCATTGAGGTGTACGGTGCGCCGTTCTGCGGTGGGCACCCACCAAGCGGTGGGTTGATGGACCACGCCCCGGCGGTCCACGAAACAGGAGATGCCGGTATTGGCCGATCGCACCACATCGCGCCGTGTTTCGATGGCGCGGATGGTGGAGAAGGTGAGGTGTTGTCGGTAGCCGGGCGTATCGCCCCACCAGGCATCGTTGGTGATCACGGCGATGAGGTTCCCTCCATTGCGCACATGTGCCGCCACGTGCTCGCCGAAGACGGATTCGTAGCAGATGGCAGGCACCAGCCGGATACCGCTGGAGGGATCCTCCAGCACCTCGCGCTCCTGTTGCGAACCGAGGCTACCGGACACACCGCCGAGGTCCACGGAGAGGGCGTCAAGCTGACCGAGGACGGACTCGAAGGGCATGAGTTCCACCCCGGCCACGAGCTTCGACTTGTTGTACACCTCCACCGACCCCTGAGCCGGAAGGAACAAGGCGGCATTATAGGCCGTGTACCACCGTTGTTCGCCCGGAGGCAGGCCTTCTTCGCGGAACAGCGGCCGCGCCGGGGGGGGCGGGGTGGACCCTCGCGGATGGAGTTCGTCGGCGGACATGCCGGTGATCAGGGCGGTCCGGGGGTGTCGGTCCTGGAACCGTCGCAACTGGATCGTGCTTCTTGCCTGATCGATGGCGTTCTCCCATAGGCCATTGTACATCGGCTCTGGGCCGCTCATATCCACGGTCGCACCCTCCTGTAACGCGGTTTCCGGGAACACCACCAGCGCCGTGGAATCGGTCATGGCACTTTGAGCGAGCACCAACATCCGATCGAGCTGCCGTAGGGGATCCACGCCACCGAACTTCTCGGTGTATGGGTCGATATTGGGCTGTACCACCACGGCTTCGATGGCGCGCCCCTGTTGGCCGCGGATGGTGTTGAAGCGCCAGATGGAAAGCGAAGGTGGCACGATCAGCAGCACGGCGGCACATGTGGTGTTGAACAGCACCACCCGTCGTGCGCTCCGCCAGGTGTTGATCGCTTGATGGAGGAAGAAGGTGACGAGCAGCACCCAGAGACTTCCGCCGAGCATACCGGTGACCTCGTACCATTGGATCCAGTGCGGTTGCGTGCCGAACACGTTGCCGATGGAGAACCACGGCCATTGCAGGTCCCAGCCGTGATGCAGGCGTTCGAAGGCGAGCCAGTAGGCGATGAACGCGATGGCAGCGACCCGATCCCCCGCCATGCGCCGTGTCGCGCGCTTCAGCCACCACGGGATGAGCATGAGCAACGAATTCACCGTCATGGGTGCGAGGCCGCTCACCATGCGGGTGGCCAGCGGTTCGTTCACGCCGAAGAACCACCAGGAACAGGCGGCGTTCCAGATGAATACGGCAAGCAGGACGTAGGGAAGGAAGGTGCGGGGGCGGGCTGCGGTGCGGAGGTCGTGGAGGCGCTCGGCGTGGAGCAGCGGCAGCCAAGCCACGAAGGCCAAGGCGGTGATACCGCCGACCGCGGGCCAGGCCAAGGCCCAAAGGACCCCGCTGAGCGCGGCCCAAAGCAGGACATGGGATCGGTGGACCGGCATGAGCGGCCGAAAATTAGGGCCCCCAGGTGGGTTCAGAGCTTGTACATCTTGCCGAAGCCCTTGGTGAAGTAGCTGGCGGCATCGGTGGCGCGGTACTCGATGTCCTCGCCATTGATCTGGGAGATCACGCGGTAGAGGTACACCCCGCGTGCCAGCCTGTCGCCGAACTCATCAGTACCATCCCAGGCGAACTCGGTGATGTTGCGGCCCACGTGGATCGGTCCCAGCTCGTGCATCTTCACCTCGCGAACGACCTTGCCTGTCACCGTCATGATCTGGATCTTCATGTAGGTGGGTGGTGTGGAACCGGTGAGGGTGAACACGAAGCGGGTGCTCGAGGTGAACGGGTTGGGGTAGTTGAGCACCTCGGTGATCGTGCTGCGGTTGATGACCTCAAAGGAAACCTTGTGGTCGTTGTCACCGGCCCTGTTCTGGCTGAGGTCCATGGCCTGTATGGTGAGCAGGTACTTACCATCGGAGGTGAATTTGGGGCGGTAGAGGATGCGGGCCAGGTTCTCGGTGCCCTCGGCCGGGAAGAACTGCAGCACCTCGTTGCCCTGCCCGTCGCGGAAGAACACCCGTTCCAAGGACGCACCTGGCCGCGCGAGGAAAACCTTGAACTGCGCGGTATCGGCAGGGGAATCGAGCATGAGCAGCAGGTTCTCGTCGGTCAACGCGATCTCGATCTCCGGCTGTGCGGACACGATGTCGCCATCGAGGATGTGCATGCCATCGAAGGTGACATCGAGCAACGGATTCTCACGATCCACGGCCACATCGAAACGCCACTGCGCGATATTGTTGAAGTGGTACTGTTCGAGCTGGTCGTACTGACCGGTAAGGGTGTCCACCGGGTTGGCCTCGACCATGAGGGCATTGGCGCCGCCGAACCCCCAGGTGTTGAAGCGGATGGTGTCGACCAAGAAGGCACCGGCCGGTAGTGGGGCATTACGCTTGTACCATACCCGATGGCGTTGGTTGGCCGCATCGACGAGCCAGGCGGTCACCAGCAGGCTGTCCATATCGAACGCGCTGATGTTGTGGATGGCCACGGCCACGGCGGCCTCCTGGCCTTGGTAGAGGCCATCGAGCCCCTGGTGGTATCCGAGCACCGGGTCAATGGCACATTCGGGTGCGGGGTCGTAGATCAGCTGCCAGCGTTCAAGCTGGGCCGGCTTGGGCTGTACGGCGCCGATATCGTGGAACTTGCCCCGGAGCCGCACCCTGGAAAAGACCTCGGCATTCAAATGGTCGGCGAGCACTTCCACGGAATCCTGTGCGGAAGGGAACTCGGCAATGTCGAACAATTGGGTGCCATCCGTGGACAGTCCACGGATCTGGATCACGGTACTGTCGTTGAGGTCATACGGCACATCGTTCCAATACATCTTGTGCCAAGTGCGCGCCGGACCAGCGATGGTGGAAGATATCGTACCGCGATCGCCGGCGCTGGAGATGAATGCGGTGAGGTTGATCGCGGGCTGGTCGATGCTCCCGCGCACATCCACGAAGGTGTCGTCGAAGCCCTTCCGTACGTATAAGATATAGGGCACACTGTCCTGCAGGGTCTCGAAGTCGGGCATACCCAGGCCCTCCAAGGCGGTGCGCACGGCCGGTGTGGAGGCCATGCCATCCATGTCCAGGTAGAACCACGTGTACATCAGGACATGGTGACCGACCGGGATGCTCTCGTTGAGCATCGTGGCCAGCGCCGCCATCTGTTCGGGGCTGTTCTGTCGGAAGTGGAAGAAATTCATCACCCGAGGTCGGCATGGCGGATGGTTTCCGAAGTCGTGATCGGGGTTGTAGATCACGGGGGGTGTGGCCGAGCCATCCACGTAGCGCGTTCCCCAGGGCTCGAAGGTGAAGGGATCGATGACCACCACGTTCCACGCCGGAGAGCCGGAACAACCGCCAAGATCCTGGTTCACCAGACCCAACCGCCAGCCGATATCGCCATAGGGGTCGGTGGTGGTGAAAGCGGCGAGCTCTTGCGGCGCGGCAGTGAAATCGAAGTCGCGCTGGGGCCTGTCGTACACGGTGCCCTGGAACTCATCCTGTTTGAACTGGAAATAGTGCGCCTGTCCCCAACCGTGCTTGCCCTCGATGTATTGGAACGATCGCTCGTACCAATTGTACGCCCCATTGCCCACGCTATCGATACTGCAACGCCAGAAGAAGACGGTGCTGTCGGTGTTCGCGTTCAATGCATAGATGGCTGTCGGCTGCCAACTGACCACTCCTCCCGGTGCGGTGATCGTGGTGGATTCCAGCATGGGGCTGTTGAACAGGTCGGTGGTATCGATCTGGAACACGTAACTGCGCGGCGTCGCCAACGGATCACCGGTACTGGCCATGAGCAACTGCTGCGGGTCCGGCACGATGGCGAAGTCGTAAGGGTGGATCGGCACCAGGTCGCCGGATGAGATGAAGAGGGTGGTTGAAGCCTGGTTGGGTCCGGCGTCAAGCGGTGCACCTTGCTCTTCGACCAGGTCGGGATCCAGGTCCACGCGCACGGTGAACAGATTAGACCCCTGCCCCCCGGCATTGGCGAGCGTAGGCACGCGGAAGGCGATGGTATCCTGGAAGCCGAGCCCTTGCAGCATTCCGGTATAGGTGGCCACAGCGGGCAACCCGGTGTTGGATCGCTGCAACTGAACACCGATGGCGCCGCTGTGCATGCGTCCGATATTGCGCACGGCCACCTTCACGGTGAAGGTGTCCACATCGGCGGTCACGTTGGCGGGTTCGAAGCGGATATCGCTCGGCCGCACTTCGAAGTCGGGCAGGTTCGGCGAATTCACCACCAGCATGGGATCGCCCTCCAATGTGAAGGTGTGCACGGTGTTCACCCGGGCCCAATCATAGGGGTTCCCGAGCAGCTCGGCGGCCGCATACTTCATGTGCTTTCCGAAGCCCAGGCCATAGTTGGCGGTACCGATGCTGTTGTACAAGCGTTGACCATACCATTGCAGGTAGAACTCGAACCCAAAGAGGGTGGAGCCCAGGAAGGCGATCGGTCCCTTGCCCGCACGCATCACCCAATCCTCACTGGTGCTACCGAGATCCGCGTTGAGGTGGATGTTGCCGATATAACAGGAGTTCCCGATCACGAACGGATAGCGGCCATTCCATTCGTAGTTGTCCGGATTGTCGATGGTGATATCAAAGCTCTCCGAATAGGCATGTGCGAAGAAGTTGAGCAGGGTGACGCCGTTCTCGATCAAGTTCCGGACGGAGTCCGCCGCCGCACTGGCGAAGGTTTCGGAACTCTGCTTCCGGAAGCGCGAGAACTGCGCGCCGAACAGGGTGGTCTCGTCGACGAACGGCTCCATGGAGCGCAGCCGGTTCGCCAGTGCCTGTTGTTCGGTGGCGTTGAATCCACCGCTGAGGTGAATGAAGTTCTTCATCCAGGCGCCCGGTTCCTGGCCTTCCAGCGCCACCACCTTGGCGAGGTAGTCGAACACCTGTTGTTCGTTCGTGGCGCTCAAACGCCCCACCGGGATCTCCACCACACGTTCATCTCCCGTAGGTCCGATACCGATGGTGAAACATTGGTCGCAGCTCGGCGTGCCGAAGGTGGGCACGAGCATGCGTTGATAGGCGCCATTGACATCGGGGCGGGCGCCCTGTGTTTCGTAGATGGTGGTGGACGCCGGCGTTGACTTGCCGATCAGGAACAACCCCTCCGGAGGATGAGACCAGGAATGGAGCAGATGCCTGGCGAACGCACGGATGGCCAGCGAATTCTTGGGCACACCGCCACCGTACTGATCATAGAGCTCTTCCACATCGGCCAGCAGCGTGGGCATGGGCCGTGGGGCGTACGAGGCGCGATATTCGGCATAGCTCGCGGCGCCGTTCCAAAGCGAAGGATGCGTTACGATAAGGAGCGCGGAATCCAGGTCCATGGCGGCGTGGTCCGTGAAGTAGCCCGTCTCCCCCACGCGTTCGACCTGCCCTACCTGGACAACACCGGCGGCCGTGTGCAGGAATGCCGGTGTGCGGGTGCTGTCCGGATGCGTGGGCACGGCCAGCTCCCAGTTGCTCCCCGCAGGCTGTGCTACCACCCTACGCGGCACGTCGCCGAAGCAATACAAGATGGGAGCGCTGGCAGGGCCCGCGATAACGAGGCGTGCGGCCGGATCATCGGGGTCGTCGGGGATCCAAAGTTGGAGCGGTCCGGTACCGACAGCGTTGAGGTCACGTGGATACTCCACCACCAACGCATTGGCCACCTGGAAGTCCGGGTAATCGGGCGTGATCGCCCCAAGCGGAAGATCATGGAGCACCTGCATGGTGACGGAGAAGTTGGCGGTGATCTCGCTGGCCGGCACTTCGAAGCGGCTCCGGATCACCTTGTTGCCCATGAACACCGTATCCACCCGAATGGTCTGGCCCGGGCCGGTGATCAACTGCAGGTGATGGTCTGGCTGGAGGGGACCGGAGATATCCTGACCAGCGGTGACCACTTCCACCCGGGCATCCGGAGCGCCAGCACCAGTGAATGCACGTGGTGTGGACGCGCTTAGGGCCGTGGAAGCGGTGCCATTGGTGTTGATCAGCCCCGGGCCGCCGAAACTCTCACCGGCAAGCATAAGCCCACTGGTGAGGTGATAGGTACCGCTGAGCAGGCCATACCAGTATTGATCGTGCAGGCCGTTAACGGTACTGCTCCACACCCATGGGCGCACGGAATGGGCGGCGATGTCCGGATCGGAATAGGGCAGCACCCGAAGCTTCTGCACCGAAGGGTCAGGGTCCCAGGTGATGAAATAATGAATGGTATCGTTGAAGAGGCTGTAGTACGGGTTGCCTTGCTGATCCGGCAGGGCATACATCCTCCCATCGATCCAGCCATCGTTCTTTCGACCGATGAATTCAACATGGTCGCCCGCATTGAGCACGCCATCGGCTCCGCCTTCGATGTGGATCGGGATCTGTTGCTCTCGTCCGAAGACCATGATGTGCGCGGGGTCCACCGCACCTACCGGGAACCCTGCGGCGGCCAGGGTGGCGGAATCCAAGCGGTGCAGGCCATCCTGGTACACATCGAAGCGCCAATACTGCCGGTCGTAGTCGATCCATTCGTTCCCCACAGGGACTTGTGCGATGGCGACCATCGCACGCATAAGGACCACGACCAGCAGGAATGGTCTCATCATCAGCCTTCCTTTTTGAAGAGGTCGAACTTCAGGGAGAAGATATTGGAGTACAGGGCCACGCTGTTATCCCCGATATCCGTCAGTGCGTAATCCAGGGAGACGCTCTTGATCTTGATCCCGAGCCCCACGTTCGGCTGTACCGAAAGCTGCTTCTGATCCGCCAGGTCGCTCACCTGCTGGATGTTCCCGATGCCTGCACGTACGAACACCACCTTGGCATAACCCAGTTCCACCCCCACGCGCGGGTCCGTGCTAATGGCCGAAGACTTGATGAGCGTATTGCGCTTGCCATCGAAGGTGTTCTCCAGATCGATGGCGGCGAGCAGGTCGAACTTCTGCCCGATCTTGAACTCCCGGGCGACGGCCAGGGTGAGCCGGGGAAGGGTGACCTCCACACTGTTCACCGGGATCTCGTTGCCCGTTTGGGCGAACACATCGATCGTGCGCTGATCCAGGGTGTAGCTCCAGGCGTTGAAGGTGCTGGTCACATCGCGTGCCACCGCGCTGAAGCGCCACCGGTCGCGTTGGTACTGGGCACCGGCATCGAGGCCGAAGCCCCACGCCTTTCCGAAGCTGCCCACCCGCCGGTAGATCACCTTGGCATTACCACCGATCCGGAGGCCCGGCACCGGCAATGCACGTGCATAGGAGATCAGGAAAGCATGATCGGCCGAACTGAACGAGGTGATGCGATCGTAGTCGATGTTCCCGCTGGGGTCGATCAGATCGATGGTATTGGGGATGTTATCGATGCCGAAACGGATGAAACTGAAGCCGATGGTGCTCGCCGAATCGATGGGTTTCGCCAGCCCGATGTAGTCATACTTGGCGATGCCCGCGAAATACTCGCTGTGCATGGCCCCCACTTGCAGGTCCCCCTTCACACCCAGTAGGCCCGCAGGGTTCCAATAGCCGCTGGTCACATCGTTCACGGCGGCCGTGTAGGCACTGCCCATGGCCAAGGCACGCCCCCCCACCCCAACGGCGAGGAACTCGTTGCTGTACTTGGGCGCATCAAGCTGCGCAGAGGCGGAACTTCCAAGGCACGATACCATCAGGAGCACCAAGCAGGAGCGCATACCCTTGATCATCAAAGTCTTCATTCGCTAAGTGGTTGACGCAGCTTCCAACGATGGGTGGCCTGGATCATTGCCCGAAAATATGCCAACTTCGGCCCCGAACATGGCGTGTACGGTCACGCCTGCACGAACCGGCATGGCCCGCACTCCAAGGATCCCCGACCTGCTCACCACGGCGAACCTATGCTGTGGCGTGGGTTCCATCCTGTTAGCCGCTCAAGGACAGCTAACATGGGCGTGTTGGCTGGTGTTCGTCGGGGCGTTGTTCGATGTGTTCGATGGACTGGCGGCACGGGCGTTAGGCGGGGGCTCGCCGCTGGGAGCGCAGTTGGACAGCCTGGCGGATATGGTGACCTTCGGGGTGGCACCGGCGGTCGTGCTGTTCATTCAGGCATCCTTGCTCAACGGGAACTTCTCCGACCCAGGCTCGACCCCGGGCTTCGAGCACCTATCCTATGCTGATCGACCTTCAAGTTGGCCGCAATGGACAGCCGCCCTCCTCCTGGTCGTGGCATCCTGTTGGCGGCTGGCGAAATTCAATCTGGACACCCGGCAGTCCAGTGGATTCCTCGGCCTGCCTACTCCTGCCAACGGGCTATTCTGGGTCTCGGCCGTGCTGGCTGCGAACCACGCGGCCGTCCATTCCGGCCCCGGTCACGACGAGCTGGTGCACATCACGCGCGATCTGCTGCAGCATCCGATAGCCTTAAGTGCCACCGCCTTGGCACTTTCCGTACTCATGCTTTCCGAGATCCCCCTTCCCTCCCTCAAGTTCAAGCACTTCGGATGGAAAGGGAACGAGGTGATCCACCTGCTGTTGGGTATCGGACTGGTGCTGGTGGTGCTGTACGGGGTGCTGGCCGTACCGTTGATCCTGGTGATCTACCTGCTCAGCCCGTTCTGGGGGCGGCTGTTCCCGCAGGCGCACTGACCGCCCCTTCGGCCCGGTCGTTCATTCGGAAATCTCTGCGACCTTTGCACCCTCCGCGTCTCTGCGGCGAACCTGGAACCATGAAGACCTTCCGCGCCTCCATCGATGTGATGCCCCACGACAACCTGCTCGATCCGCAAGGCAAGGCGGTGAGCGGCAGCATGCAGAATCTCGGCCTGCCCGAGATCACGGGTGTGCGCATCGGCAAGCACATCACCCTGCACGTGGAGGCCGCCGACAAGAAGACCGCCGAAGCCAAGGTGGACGAGGCGTGCAAGAAGCTGCTGGCCAACCAGATCATGGAGAAGTACAGCTTCTCAGTGGACGAGCTGGCGTGATCAAAGGGTAAGCCTCCAGTTCAAAGGCTCCTGCTTCAAGAACAATACGGCAAGCTTCACGCTCCAAGGCTCATACGAGGCGTAGGCATCGATGGCCTATTCCGCTACTTGTTCGCGATGACCTTGCCGACGATCCGAACAAGTTCGTCGCATTCCTGCGTGAGCCAGAGGAGGTCCTGGTCCGTGTCCTGCATCAGGCCTGAAAGATGCTGGATCCGCGGATCGACACAGGACTCCTTCAGTTCCTTCATAGCGATCCCGTGCTTATGGCTGATATCCCTGCCCGACTCGGCACCCTGCGCCTCCCCATAGTGCAGTACCAGAGGCCCGCCGCTGCGCAATGGCCGATCCGCGGAATAGCGCACTGCGGGAGAACGCGGCATTCGATCGACATGGACGACGACACGCGGCGAACACCGCCATCCCCTCCTCCGGATCATACACCCGGCCTTCCGTATTCAGCGTTGTTCCAAACCCTCCCCCGTCACGTTCGACATCCTCTACCCACCTTCGGGCCAACACCGAACAACATCACTCCCATCTCGTCGGCAGCTTGGAACTTGAAGCTTGTGCCTTGAGGGTAACTCGAAGAACCTCGTGCCGGCGGCGTTCATGAGAAAGAAGCACAGCGATCATCGCTTGCTCTCATTCGCCCAAACTTTGTTGCTCCTCAGTCGGATACTTCGATCCAGTATCCTCTCTTCGAAGCGCCTCGTCTGGACGAATGATAGCGGCGCGCGCTATCCGTTCGAGGTTCTTCGAGGCACCCTTGAGGCTTGGAGCTTGAATTGAGCTTGTCGCTCATCCCATCAAACCTTCCTCCTCAACTCGAAGTTCTTCCCCAGGTAAACGCGCCGCACGGTTTCATCGGCGGCCAGTTCTTCGGCGGTGCCCTGCTTGAGGATCTTGCCCTCAAAAAGCAGATAGGCCCGATCGGTGATGCTCAAGGTCTCCTGCACGTTGTGGTCGGTGATCAGGATCCCGATGTTCTTCTCCTTCAGCTTCGCCACGATTCCCTGGATGTCCTCCACGGCGATCGGGTCCACCCCGGCGAAGGGTTCGTCCAACAGAATGAAGCGCGGCTCGGTGGCCAGTGCGCGGGCGATCTCTGTTCGACGTCTTTCCCCACCGCTAAGCACATCGCCCATGTTCTTGCGCACGTGTTGCAAGCTGAACTCATTCAGCAGCTCCTCCAACTTGTCCGCTTGCTCCGCCTTGGACTTTCCGCTCACCTCGAGGATGGCCTTGATGTTATCCTCCACGCTAAGCTTGCGGAACACGCTGGCCTCTTGCGGCAGATAGCCGATACCCTTCTTCGCACGCCTGTACATGGCCAGGTCCGTGATCTTCTCCTCATCGAGGAAGATGTGGCCTGCGTTGGGCTTGATCAGGCCCACGATCATGTAGAAGCTCGTGGTCTTACCGGCACCGTTGGGGCCGAGCAGCCCCACGATCTCGCCCTGCTTCACCTCCACGCTCACCCCGTTCACCACGGTGCGGCGCTTGTAGCGTTTGAAGATGTCAACGGCGCGGAGCATCCGGATCAGAAATTGATGTAGAGCTTGGCGCGCAACGCCCAGGGCGCGGTACGCGGATGATCGTTGTAGCGCAGGCGCCAGATGATGTCGAAGCGAAGCACCTTCAGGATGTTCTCCACACCGGCACTCGCCTCCATGAACGGGCCGTTGTACAGGGAGTACATGCCCGGCAGGAACAACAACTCCTCGCCGTGCTTCATGTCCAGATCGCCGGCCACGGCCTTGAAGGTCGCCACTTCGCGCCATTTGAGGCGGCGCAAGAGCGGAATACGATTGAAGAACAGACCCTCGAAATGGTGTTCGGCGAAGAGCTGGACGTACCGGTCGCTGATGAACTCGAAGAAATTCATGGTATTGAACGAGGCATCGTCGAGGTAGAAGGTCTCGTTGCCACTGTGGATGGCGAGCAGCGGATAAGGCAAGGCACCGAAGATGCGCCCCCCCTCAACGGTGGTACGCATCCATCCTGCGGCGCCCAACTGCCAGCGTTTGTAGGTACGGCCCACCACCTTGGTGTAAGCGTAGTCGCTGTTGAGCAGGCCGGGTATCCCACAGGCCACGTGCAATTCCAGCGTGGGATACTTGAGAATGCCCACGGGGATGCGGTCGAACTCGCCACTCACGTATTTCTCGCCGTAGGCGAATCGCGTATTGAAGCTCACCTCTGCGGTACGGAGGCTGCCCAGGTCGTCCACGCGCGGTGTAGGCTCCATGAGCAGGCGTTGGTAGCGGAGATCGCCAAGGGCCTGCAGTGTGCGATAGCGTACCATCACCTCACTGGTGAATCCGCTGAACCATTCGCGTTCGAGACTGGCCTTCCACTCCTCCACATCGGTAAGCTTGGTGTTCGGACTGCGGCGGAAGACACTGCCCAGGATATTGTCGTTGCGGAATGCGTTGATGCTTTGCCCAAGCTGCTCCACATCGTGCTTATAGCTCGCGCGGTACAACAACCGCGGCTGTTTACTGATGAATCCACGGGTGGCCAGGCCGAATTTGAATCGTTCGTCCAGCAGGCCGTAGGCCGTGTACCCCTCGAACTCCACCCAGGTACTAAAGGCATTGCTGGTACGCCCACCGAGCCTGAAGCGCGCTCCTTCCACCGGATTGTAGCTCACCGTGGTGAAGTAGGGGCCGTACTCCATCGCTCCCCGTTCGTAATAGCCCGTCATCAGGGTGCTCACCACATCCACATAGGTCCTGAAGCGCGGAATGGTCTTCATGGTATCCACCATGTGGTAGATGGCGTTCTCCTTGGCGGTCAGGGGCACATGGCGATTCTGATCCCAATAGTCCGCCCCCAGGCTCAGGGGGTCGATCTCCATCACCACGTCATCCACCCCTTCATAGAAAGCCGGCTCGCGTGGTTGGTTGATCACGAAGTCGCGGTAGCTCGCATTACGCCGGCCATAGAAACCCTGCACGGCGTTCTTGTTCTTCTCGCCGGAATCGCGGATCACGTTGAGGTCAACCACCAGTTCGTCGCGGGTGAGCATCCACACCTCGTTCTGCACCTGGTCATACTGCTGGCGCACCCAGAAACCTTGGACGAAATTGAGGTTGGCACCCGATGCGATGCCGGCTTCGATACGGTGCACGGCGTAGGTGGTATCGCTGATCCACATTTCGCCGGAGAAGGCGAGCTCCTGTACACGCTTGGGTTTGAAGGTGAGCTTGTAGCACCAATACTTGCCAACGAAGGCGCTATCGGTGAGGTAATAGTCGTAATACCCCTTGCCCCCATCGGCGATCGGGCTGATGAAATTCTTTCCGAAGATGACCAGGAAGTTCTCGTAGATGTTCACGTTCTGGTACATATCGCCCATGAACTGCGAGACGCTTTCGTTCTCGATGCCGCTCACCTTGGTGCCCCGGATGTACTCACGCTGCTTCTTCGGGCTCTGGCGGTAGAACACCTCGCTCAACGTCTCGGTCATGAAAATGGGCAGGTAGGGCTTGGCGTCCGTGCTGTCGATGTTCTCGAAGATGAAGTCGAAGGGCTTGAAGAGCTTCTTCTTGGTGAACTCCTCGGTGATGTTGTTGAGGTCGAATTCGATCTTGTTGTACGCGTGGTATTGGTAGGCGGCCAGTTTGGCGCGGTTATTCACCGGTTTGTTCCGCACCACGCGGCGCAGGATGCCGAAAGCGGGGTTCTCCTCCGTGGGCCGGATCACCACCTCGGCCAGCTCGAAGCTGTTCGGCAGCAGCACGATATCGAGCACCTGTTCCTTGTCCTTCTTCACCCCACGGGTGATCGCGACATAACCAACGGAGGTGACCTTGATGCTGTCGGTGGCGTAGTAGGTATCGATCACGTATCGCCCATCCATATCGCTACTGGTGCCGATGCGGCTGTCCACGAAGGCGATGCTGGCGAAGGGGATCGGTTCGCCGGTCTTGCCATCGGTCACCCGGCCGCTCACGCGGGTGGTCTGTGCCAGGGCCAGGGTGGCGGTGGCCCACCCCAAGGCAACGGACAGGAGGCGAAGAAAGGCCCTGATCATGCGGTGTGGCGCGGCTGTACGGCTTTGAGGACCTGTTTCCCGCGTTCCATACGGCGAAGGGTACGAGCCGAGATGAAGATGCCGAACTCGTAGAGCAGCATCAGCGGGCCGGAAACGATGAGCTGGCTCACCACGTCGGGCGGAGTAAGGATCGCGGCGATGATCAGGATCCCCACGAAGGCATGCTTCCGGTAGGTACGCAGGAAGGGGGGGGTCACCACCCCGGCCCGGGTCAGGAAGAGGATCACCAACGGCAGCTCGAACACGACCCCGGTCCATAAGGTCACCGAGGTGACCATGGCGATATAGCTATCCAACGCCACGGTGTTCTCCACGGTAGCGCTCACCTGGTAGGTCCCGAAGAATTGGATACTGAGCGGCGCGAGCAGGAAATAGCCGAACGCCACACCCACCAGGAACAGGATGCTGGCGAAGAACACCAGGCCGCCCACCGCCCCTTTCTCCGAGCCATGGAGCCCCGGGGCGATAAAGCGCCAGAACTGCCACAACACGTAGGGGAAGGCAAGGATGAACCCGGCCACGAAGGATACCATGAGGTGGGTGAAGAACTGCCCGCTCATGCTGATGTTCTGGAGCGAAAGGGCCATGTCGCCGACACACATCGCCTCGCCCATGCCCAAACGGTGGCCCAGCCAGCAGAAGGCGCGGTAGGTGATGAAGGAGCCGTCCTTGGGCGCCAGAATGATGCGGTCGAACACGAGATCCTTGGCGATGAAGCAGAGCACCATGCCCACGGTGATGGAAATGGCAGCGCGCACGAGGGTCCACCGGAGCTCCTCCAGATGCTCCAGGAAGGTCATTTCCTGACTATTACGGTGAGTGGCCAAGGGTATGGAGCCGCGTGCGCCAAAGATAGCCGGGACACACAAGGAGTTCTGGGCCACGTTCTCCAGTTTTCAACGGTCTCGGCATTCCAACTGGTTGGGATGAGTTGTTGTTAAGATGACACAACAGTGCTGATCATTACCTGATAGTCGCCGTACATTTAAGCCTCTCAAAACAAAGGCGGTCAATTGCTCCGATCGTGCCTGAAATGACAACCCTCGACCTCACACCCCGCGAAGCGCTCGAACAGTTCTTCGGATTCAACCAGTTCAAAGGAGAACAAGAAGCGGTCATCCAGAACGTGCTGGACGGCAAGAACACGTTCGTGATCATGCCCACTGGCGGGGGTAAAAGCCTCTGTTATCAACTTCCGGCCCTCATGAGCGAGGGCACGGCCATCGTGGTGAGCCCGCTGATCGCCCTGATGAAGAACCAGGTGGATGCCATTCGCGGCTTCAGTTCGGACGATGGGGTAGCGCATTTCCTGAACAGTTCGCTCACCCGCAACGAGGCCGCCAAGGTGAAGGCCGACATCAAAGCGGGGAAGACCAAGCTGTTGTACGTGGCGCCCGAAAGCCTCACCAAGAAGGAGAACGTGGAGTTCCTCAGCGAGATCCACATCAGCTTCTTCGCCATCGATGAGGCCCATTGCATCAGCGAGTGGGGGCATGACTTCCGCCCGGAATACCGACGGCTGCGCACCATCTTCGACGAGATCAAGCGCGTGCCCATGATCGCCCTCACGGCCACGGCCACCGGCAAGGTACAGGAGGACATCCTGAAGAACTTGGACATCCCGAACGCCACCACGTTCAAGGCCAGCTTCAACCGACCCAACCTGTACTACGAGGTACGCCCCAAGCGCGACGTGAACCGGGAGATCACCAAGTTCGTGAAACAGCATGCGGGGCGCAGTGGCATCATCTATTGCCTGAGCCGAAAGAAGGTGGAGGAGGTGGCCGAGACCCTGAACGTGAACGGGATCAAGGCCCTGCCCTATCACGCGGGCATGGACGCTGCGCAGCGCGCCGACCACCAGGACAAGTTCCTGATGGAAGAAGTGGACGTGATCGTGGCCACCATCGCCTTCGGCATGGGGATCGACAAACCCGACGTGCGGTTCGTGATCCACCACGACATCCCCAAGAGCCTGGAGAGCTACTACCAGGAAACCGGACGTGGTGGGCGCGACGGTGGCGAGGGCAAGTGCGTGGCCTTCTACAGCTACAAGGACATCGAAAAGCTGGAGAAATTCCTGCAAGGGAAGCCGGTGGCCGAACAGGAGATCGGCAAACAGCTGCTGCAGGACACCGTGGGCTATGCCGAAACGAGCATGTGCCGTCGGAAATACCTACTGCACTACTTCGGCGAGGAAATGCCTGGGAACGATTGCGGCTCATGCGACAACTGCACCAACCCCCAGGAGGTCTTCGAAGCGAAGGACGATGTGGTGCAGATCCTGGATGCGGTGGTCGAGAGCAAGGAACGGCACAAGGCGAAGTACATCTGCGACCTGCTCACCGGCACGGAGACCAGCGAGATCAAGAACTACAAGGGCGATAAGCTGGAGAGCTATGGTGCGGGCAGCGACAAGGACGCCCAGCACTGGATGGCCGTGCTCCGGCAAGCCCTGGTGAACGGGCTGCTGCACAAGGACATCGAGACCTACGGCAACCTGAGCCTCACCGAGGCGGGAAAGAAGTTCCGGAAGAAGCCGGTCTCGATCAAGTTCGTGAAGGAACGCGACTACTCCGAGGATGAAGGTGGCGATGATGACTTCACCAGTGGAGGAGGAGGTCGCGGCGCGGCGGACGAGAAGCTGATGGCGATGTTGAAGGACCTTCGTCAGCAGGTGGCCAAGAAACACAAGTTGCCGCCCTACGTGATCTTCCAAGACCCCTCCTTGGAGGAAATGACCATGCGGTACCCGGTGACCATGGACGACCTCACACAAGTGACGGGGGTTGGTCCGGGCAAGGCGGCCAAGTACGGAAAGCCCTTCTTGGAGCTGATCGCCAAGTACGTGGAGGAGAACGACATCGAGCGGGAGGAGGAAGTGGTGGTGCGCTCCGTGGTGAATAAGAGCGGCAACAAGGTCCACATCATCCAGAACATCGACAAGCGACTGCCGCTGGATGCCATAGCCCGTGGCAAAGGACTCACCCTGCCCGACCTGCTCACCGAGTTGGAGAGCATCGTGATGAGCGGCACCAAGCTCGACATCAACTACCACATCAACGACCTGCTCGAACCCGACGTTCAGGAGGAGATCATGGACTACTTCCGCGGGAGCGAGACCGATGATATCGAGACCGCGCACCAGGAGTTCGATGGGGACTACAGCGAGGAAGAACTTCGCCTGATCCGCCTGAAATTCATGAGCGAGGTGGCGAACTGACGGACACTTGAACAGTAACACATGGGACGGTTCGTCATGGCCATCGGTTTGCTCACCCTCTTCTTCGGATGGGCCTTATACCGTTTGTTGGTGAAACGCGACTTGATGCAGCACCGCGGCACCTTGGCCGTGGGTGGTCTGTTCATCGGTGTATGGGTTGTTCTGTACTGCTGGCTTTGGTCCTGACATGAGTCCCAACGACCTCACGCTCGTCGCCAAGCATGTGATGAAGCTGCTCGTGGAGCGGCGCTTCGAAGAGCTGGAGGAGGCCACCAACGGCACACGCCTGAGCGCTGACGACATGGAAGCCGCCGTGGACGATGTGGGCAGTGCGCTGGTGATGCCGCCGGAACATGTGTGGCGCGAGCTTCGGACCGTACCGGTGCGCAACTGGCCGGGGGCCTACAACCTGAAGCTGGATCTTTGGACAGCGCGTGGGCGAACCTCCAATTCCGTGGAACTGACCGTACACACGAAGAACGGCAGGCCGGTGATCGAGGTGGATGACATCATCGTGGGGTAGCTCGGCCGCGTGTGCCGCCAGCCCGAATTCCTTGGGGGCCTACCGCAGCACCCACGTACTTCGTTGCTTTGGCACACCATGGGAAGGTGGCCGGCCATCAGCGATCCTGCGTTGCGCTACGTTCTCGCGGCCATCTGGCTCGTGAACGGGCTATGGTGCAAGGTGCTTGGTCAAGTGCCGCGCCACGAGGAGATCGTGGGGGCGATCCTGGGTCGAGCGATCGCATCGCCCATGACCATGGCGATCGGTATCGCAGAGGTCGGCATGGCCGTGTGGATCATTTCCGGCTGGCGCTACCGCGTTTGTGCGGTCACCCAGACCACCGTGATCCTGCTGATGAACCTGATCGAGTTCGCCGTGGTCCCCCATCTGCTCCTGTGGGGCCGCTGGAACATGATCTTCGCACTGCTCCTCGGTGTGTTCATCCTCGTGAACGCCTTTCCACGCTTTCCAAGAACGCATGCTTGAAGCCTTGAAGAACCATCCTTTCGGCGTAGTAGCGGAACTGGAGAAGACCGTGGTGCTGACGTTCGCAGCGCCCAAGGCCGAACTGTTGGCGATGATCCCTTCGTTCCTTGCACTGGATACGTTCAACGACCGCTGGGGCTTCATCGCCATGGCGGTGGTGCGCGCCCGGGCTCTTCGTCCGACCGGTCATCCGCGTTGGTCGGGGCAGGACTTCTGGCTCATCGGCTACCGCATCTTCGTACGGTACACGAATGCCCAGGGGCGTGGATCGCGCGGCCTGTACATCCTCGGCTCAGAGACCGACCGGCGCCTTATGGCCCTTCTCGGCAACTGTTTCACGCGCTACCGCTACGCCTTCAAACCGATGATCACCAAGGTGAACAGCGATGGGCTCACCCTCCGCACCACCGACGGGGACACCGTGGTGGTGGTGAAAGACCGCGGCGAACCGGTTGCCCTGCCCCCAAACTCCGTATTCGCGGACTGGAGCGAAGCACGGCGCTTCGTCGGGCCATTGCCGTTCACGTTCAGCCATGCTCCCAAGCGGAACCATGTACTGATCGTGGAAGGTGCCCGAACGGACTGGCGCCCACGACCCGTTGCGATAGAGGAACATCGGTGCGCCTTCATCGAAAGGCTCGGCTTGAGTCAGCTGCACCTTTCCAATGCCTTCATGATCGACCATGTACCCTACCATTGGAAGCCGGGCGTGCTCGAACCCATTGTACCATGAGGGGCCGCTACGAGGGTGCTTGGAACGTGGTGCGGTTCAATTGGCCGAAGTACCTCGCGGGGCTTTGCCTGATCGTGGTGGCGTTCACAAGTGCTGCGGCCCTTCCCGAGCATGCCTTCCCGTTGATCGTGGTCGCCCTAGTGGCCACGACCATGGTCACCCTGCCCCTGGTGGTGTCACACCTCATCTACGACCGGTCCGCCCTCTACGACATGCCTTGGCTGGGCACGGTGATGGAGACAGAACCACAACGGATCCTGAACGTGAACGCAGGCTTCGACGCATCGAGCGCTATCCTGCGCCAACGCTTTCCACGAAGCGGATCGGTCGTGGTGGACCTCTACGACCCGGAGCGGTTCACCGAGGCGTCCATCCTCCGGGCCCGGAGGGCATATCCGGCATACCCCGGCACGGTGCAGGCGCGCCAGGGGACCCTGCCTCTTCAGACCGCAACGGTGGACCTTGCCGTGGCCTTCCTCTCCCTGCATGAAGCACGTACGCACGCGGACCGTGTGGCCCTGCTGAAAGAGATACGCCGAACGCTGAAGCACGATGGCCGCCTGGTCGTGACCGAACACCTCCGCGACGTGCCGAACACACTGGTCTTCTCCATCGGGGTCCTCCACTTTCATTCCCGCAAAGCGTGGACAAGCGCGTTCCGTGGATCCGGGTTCCACCTGGTGGGCACCCATCGCACGGCAGGCTTCATCACCACCTTCATCCTTCATCCGGCATGATCGTTCATCTGCATATCATCGGCACGCTGTTCATCCTGCTGGCCCTCAGCCATACCGGGTTTCCTCGCTACTTCAAGTGGGCACAGCAACTCGCATCGCTCAGCCTCCTCGATCGGCAGATGATGCACGTGCACACCTTCTTCATCGCCCTTGTCGTGTTCCTCTTCGGCCTTCTTTGTCTTACGTCGGCCCAAGAACTGATGACCACCGCCCTCGGCCGCCGGATCTGCCTTGGGTTGGGCATCTTCTGGGGTGCCCGCGCCTTGGTGCAATGGTTCTACTACTCGCCCGCACTATGGCGCGGCAAGAGGCTGGAAACAACGGTACACATCGTATTCTCGGTGTTCTGGGTGTACTGCACCGCCATATTCCTGTGGTGCACGATCGATGGGCAATGAGCGATCACTCCAGCTCGCTCAGCGCCCCCCACGCCATCATCCCCGCTCCGATCACCAGCGCATCCTCGTCGATATCCATCTCGGCGCGGTGCAGACCGCTGGTGGTGCCGGGTTTGGTCGGGTTGCCGGTGCCCAGCCGGAAGAAGCAGCCGGGCATCACCTGGGTGTAGTAGGCGAAATCCTCGGCGCCCATGCGGATGTCCATGTCCACGACGTTATCCGCGCCCACGAACGCCACCGCGGCCGCACGGATCCGCGCCGTGAGCTCCGGATCGTTCTTCACTACCGGTGAACCCTTCACGATACGGAGATCCACGGTGGCACCAAGGCCCTCGCAGAGGCCACGGCTCAGCACCGGCAGCAATTCGTGCAACTCCGCGCGCCATGCCTCATCGAAGGTGCGCATGGTGCCTTCGACCCGCACCTCGTCCGGAATGATGTTGGTGGCTCCGTTGGCGATCACCTTGCCGAGCGAGAGCACCATGGGTTGACCGGGTTTGTTGCGGCGGCTCACCACTTGTTGCAGCGCAAGGATCAGTTGCGCGGCGATGGGCACCGGGTCGATGCACAGGTGCGGCGAACCGGCATGTCCGCCACGGCCTTTCACGGTGATGTACAGCTCGTCGGCCGCCGCCATGAACGGACCGGAGCGGAAGCCGAGTTTGCCGATGGGGAGCTCGGGGGTCACATGTTGACCAAGGATGCCCGACGGCCTGGGATCATTGAACACGCCCTCCTTCACCAGCAGTGAGGCACCTCCGGGCTCCTTCTCCTCACCGGGCTGGAACACGAGCATCACCGTGCCGCCCCACTCCTTTCGAAGCCGATGCAATGCGATGCCCGCACCGAGCACCATCGCGGTATGTGCATCATGGCCACAGGCATGCATCACCCCGGGATTCTTGGAACAGTAGGCCTCTTTGCCCACCTCGGTGATCGGCAAGGCGTCCAGGTCGGCGCGGATGGCGATGCAGGCGGTGCTCCCTGTCCCCTCCCCACGGACCAGCGCAATGGCACCCGTACCCTTCGCATCGGGGGTGAGTTTGCCCACACCATCGCGTACCGCGATGCCTTCGGCCAGCAACCGCTCCACCACGAACCGGACCGTTCCGACCTCTTGAAAGGAGAGCTCGGGATGTTGGTGCAGGTGGCGGCGCCACCCGATCATCTCGGCCCGCAGGCCGGCGATGGTGTCCTTGATGCGATCGATCATTTACCGAGGATGAGCTTCAACGCGACCAGCAGGATCACCCCACCGAAGACCTTGCGTACGGTTTCCAACGGCAGTGCCAGCGACCACTTGCTTCCGAAATAGGAGCCCAACACGAACGCCACCGCGATGAACGCGACCACCTTGGGGTCGATGGCTCCGGCCTTGTAATAGTTGCGCACGGCGAGGAACACCACCGGGAACATGAGCACCGCCAGGCTGGTGCCTTGCGCCTGGTGTTGCGTATAGCCCAGGAGCCATACCAAGGCGGGCACCATGATCACCCCACCCCCGATCCCCACGAAGCCACTGAGGATCCCGGCGACGAGGCCGACCAGGAGCAGTGAAAGGACGGATTGCGGTTCCAAGGACATCAGATGTCGAGGCTTAGTGAGAAATGGAACACACGGGGTTGTACCACACCATCATCGATGCCCCAGGCCCAATCGGCCCGCACGAAATAACCCAGCACCCGCGATCGCAGGCCGAAGCCGTAGGCGGCCACGATCGGCTCGCGATGACTGTCCAGGGTGATGGTGAGCGGGTTGCGGCGGATCACCACCCGGTTGAAGCTATTATCATCGGCATAGGGATGGGCGCCGGTCCAAGCCGAGCCGACATCGGCGAAGCCCACCACTTGGAAATTGTGGATCAGGTCCGAGCGAATGGGCCGGTTGATGAGGTAGCGGAACAAGGGCAGGCGCAACTCGGTGTTGAGCACCCCGAAGCTGCTTCCGTTGCGGGCATTGTAGAAGAAGCCCCGCATGGGCACGCTCATGCTTTGGAAGCGGTAGTTCTGGTCCGGGTCCACGGGCATGGAGCCATCCACCTTCGCAAAGAGCCAGTTGTCCACACCACCGAGGAAATAGGCCACCTTGCGGCTTCCGAGGGAACTGCTTCCGGCCAGTCGTGTGACCCAGATCATCTCCCGGTGAATGCGCATGGAGTGTCGGAGATCCATCCCCACCACCTGCATGTCGCTCTTATCCTCGGGCTGCTGATAGTACTCCGCGAAGAACTTCAACTTCCAGCCGGTCCATAGGTTGAGACCGCGCGGAAGCGAGCTATCGAAGATGTACTCGAGCTTGGCCCCGGCCATGTGATCATATCCATTGGCCTCGCGGAGGCTCAGGGGATCGATGCTTTGCGCGACATGGCGGTCGTTCCGGTACATGATCGATGCACGCACGCTCGCCAGCTCGCTGAAAGGCCAGCTGAGCTGGTACCGCACATTATGCGTATGCACCTTCTCCACGCCAACCTCAGTAAGGTTCTGATAGGCCTGTCGCTGGAATGAGATCCGCTTGTCCAGGCGGTCCTTCAGGTTCTCGTAGGCCACTAAATAGTCATTGTTGTTCAGGTCCAGGGCCAGGCGGAACCCACCCACGATACGATGGTCCTCGAACAGGTCGCTCACCCCCATCCGGGTAAGGCCGCTGAGACCGGGGTTCAATGCACCCGGGCCGATGTACGGCTGATAGAACTGGTTGGAATAGGTGTTGTCCAGCTGGGTCACCACCCCATCGATCGCGAAGTTGACGTTGTAGTTGCGTTGATCCGGATACCTGAACGGCTTGGCCGCGGTGGTGTCCGCGCCGCTGACCACGGTGGTTGGCGGAGCGGGCCTATCCGTTGAAGAACGAGGGGCATCATGCGGCGCGGCACGTTCGTCGGAGAACACGTAGTTGCGCACATCGATGGCTCCTTCGCCCGAGGACCGAGCGTTGCGTGGAGGCACCTTCACCACCGGGCTCATATCGTCGTTCAACACGGATGGTGGCGTCGCACCGCGTTGATCGGGCTTCTCCATGGCCGCGCCATCCATGCTCATCGCACGTTCTTCCGCCATCCGGCCTAAATGGAAATGGTATCGACCATCGCGGTATTGCAGCTGGGTGTATCGCCCTTGGGTGGCGTTCATCTCATGTTCCAGAATGGAGCGTCGCAGATCGGTGAGCCGCTCCTGCACCGCGAAATAGCGGTAGTGCACGGTGGTATCGATGTGGCTCACCGCACTGTCGTAATGGACCAGGAAGCGGTTGCGGATCCCGTCCGCTTCGCTCAGGTAGGTGTAGTGGGGTGGAGTCGTACTGTGCGGGCTGCAGCTCGTTCACCCCCGGGGTGGAGGTGAGCCGCGTGAGCCGTGGCGACCGGGTCTCCAGATCGAACATAAAGATGTCCTTATGGCCGTTGACCAGTGCCACCTCCGCGTTGGCGCGAAGGGTGTCGCTGATCCGATCGCTACTGAAGATGATGCGCCGTCCCCCATCCACGAACCGGGGATCGAGGTCGTCGAATTGGTCGTCGGTCAGTTGTTCCTGCCGGTTGCCGATCACGTGATAGTAGTACAGGTCGGTACGGCCATCACGGATGGCGCTGAAGACCATGTTACGCCCATCGGGGCTGTAGCTCATGCTCAGGATCTTCTCCAAGAGGTGAACGGGTTTCTCGTCGGTGCGACCATCATCGACCGTGTAGGTGCGCATCACCAGCTGGCCCTTGCGCTCCACGGCATAGGAGAGCACCTGGCTGTTGGGGTGCCAGGCCAGTACGGGGAAGCTCCGATCCACGATACGATCGAGCTTCTTCTCCCCCTTCACGATGCGCTTGAGCTTCTTGGTGGCGATCTCGTACACCCACACCTTGTACTGGCCCATCTCATTGCTCACCCAGGCCAGGTAGCGCCCATTGGGGCTCTGCTTGAACTCGCTGTACGTCCGTGAGCGTTTCGTTCTGATGTGCAATTCCTCCAGGGCCGTATCCTTCCGGTAGCGGTCCTCGTCGGCGAAGCGGTCCTTGTAGAAGGCCAGGCACTCCTGGGTGAGGGTCTTCAACGAAACGCCGAGTACGAAGAGGAAGCCGCTCTCGGGGTTGCGGCTCACGCGGGTCATGTATAGGATGTTGGGCACCACGCCTGGCCCATACACGTCGGCCACGTACTTCCAGATCATGTGCCCCGCATACCGGGCGTCGTCGCCTTCAATACGATTGAACTTGTCGAAGCGCCCGCTCATCACACGATCCCGGATGCTGTTGTTCAGCTGTGCATCCCAGGGCTGTGAACGGTAGGAGATGATGCCATCGGTGAACCACGACGGCAGACTCATGAAGGTGGAGCTCTTGAGCATTTCGCGCCAGTTCCCGCCGAACATCATCTGATCCACGATCACGTGCGCTATACCGGAGCGGATCTGCCGATCCAGCAAGGCATGGTCCCCTTCGAAATACACGAAGATCTTGGTGCCCACGATGCGGGTGAGTCCACCGATGTTCTGCTGTCCATCCACGCCCACCAGCCCGATGTTGCTCTGGCGGAAGTCGGTGAGCGAGTTGTAAACGATGAACTGAAGTCGTTCATCCAGGACGAAATCGAAATCCTTCTCCAACTCCTTCTGATACACGGTGGCGGCTTGGGCCACGTACCGGGCCAGGTCGCGCCCTTCCTTGTAGAAGAACACCTCCATGGCGTTGAAGCGGTACTGCTGCCAGAGGAAATCCTGGTACTGGACGCGGTTCTTGCCGTACTCCTGCTGCGACCCGGAATAGAACTGCGCCCTCAGTCCCCCGGCGGCGTTCAGCGCCATGAGGGCGAGCAGGGCTCGGAGCAGGGTTCGACGCAGCAGGGCGGACACGGGTTGAAGTTAGCTTTGACGCCGCCCGATCGGCAGCGCGCAGGTGCGAATTTCGGGCTTTCCTGCCATGCTGAACGTCCTCAGGCTCACCTTCAACCCCTTTCAGGAGAACACCTTCGTGATCCATGACGGCCGAGAGGCCATCGTGGTGGACCCGGGCTGCTGGGACCCGGCCGAACAGCAAGAGCTCGAAGCCGCGTTGGAACGGAACGGACTGACCCCCGTACGTGTTGTGCTCACCCACGCCCACATCGACCATATCCTCGGTTGCGCATGGATGCACAGGCGGTACGGGCTCTCGCCCGAACTGCATCGTGCGGACCTCCCGATCCTGCACGGCGGGGCCCGCACCGCATCGATGTATGGCCTGCCCTACGACCCGGCCCCTGAGCCGAAGGGGTTCCTCCAGGAAGGCGACATCATCCGGATCGGCGATGCGGAACTAAGCGTGCTCTTCGTACCCGGCCATGCGCCCGGCCACATCGCCTTCTACCATGCCCCCGGGAAATTCGTGGTGAGCGGCGATGTATTGTTCCAGAACAGTGTGGGGCGCGTGGATCTTCCGGGGGGCGACATGGACACCTTGTTGCGGAGCATCCGCGATACGCTATTCCCCTTGGGGGATGATGTGACGGTGCACTGCGGACATGGGCCGGCCACCACCATCGGTCGGGAGAAGCGGAGCAACCCCTTCTTGAGGTGAGATCCTACTTGGGGTGATAGCCGTCCTGTTTGTAGGTCTTCATCTGCCCTTTGTGCTTGATGGGCGGTGGGCAGTCGAACCCTCTGCGGGCCCGAAGGAAAAGGAACCGAACGCTGAGGATCAGCGGGCGGTAGTCGCTGCTGAACCATTGCAGCGCACCGAAACGCGCGTCGTCCGCGGGTTTGACGCTGAAGATGGGCGACTCCACGGCGGGGATGACGAACATCTTGCTGGTGAGCTTGAAACCATAGCCCACCTTGAAGTGCACCTGCCCCCACAGGTCGGGTGGCGAACGATGCTCGTTGAGCACCGGCGATGCGGTGTGGTCATGGTCCGCGCTGAGGCGTAGGTCCGCGTTGGCCCCCAAGGATAGCTGCACGAATTGGTAACGCCAGGTGGGGATGAACTTGTTGGCGTTGAAGTGAACGGTGAGCAAGCGCTCGGCGAAAGCGCCCTCTCCGACAAGGTCCAACACACTATCGGCGATGGCATACCGGCCGTTGGCCACCTCATGACCGCGGAGGTTCTTGTACGCGATACCCAGGTCGAGGTAGTCCACGATCACCGGATCACGCGTGTACCAGGAGAGCCCCCCTTCCAGGTACAGCCCCAAGCGGCCGTTCGGGTCGTAGGTGGCCACATACGAGGTATCGCCCCGGCGGAACACCTCCTGCTCCCCGTCGGTAGCACGCGGCAAGGTGTAGGTGAGCCCGGGTGCCACGTACCACCCGATACGGCGGGCCTGTCCGTCGAGCGGGATCAGGTCGGGTCGTTTACGTTCCATGAGCCCTTGGGCCGAGGCGTCATGAAGAAGCGCCCATGCGGCCATGGCAAGGAAGTGCCTGTGCATGGCCGAAGTTCCGTTCCGCATAGTGGTATCAACGCGATGTCCTTGCCGAAAGTGTCAACGCATCGGTGTGGAACGGGGGCACCAAGGGCGGCTGTGTTGGGGATGATACCCAAGGCCATTGCTGTCCGGTTAAAAGTCGAACAAAATCAACTGGTTCGGGAGGTTGGCGGGTTCTGCTGCTGAT
>SSGN01000060.1 GCA_008016945.1 Flavobacteriales bacterium | reverse complement strand
CTCTTCAGATCGCGGATGATGCCGAAGCCGAAGTGCATCACGGCCGTGCAGACCTGAACGCTCGTGGCGCCGAGCAGGAGGAATTCCACTGCATCGCGCCAGTTCTCCACGCCACCGATGCCGCTGATCGGCAGGTTGACTTCAGGATGCTGCGCGCAGTTCTTCACCATGTTCAGCGCGATGGGCTTCACGGCCGGGCCGCAATAGCCGCCGTTGGTGCTCTTGCCATCCACGATCGGGTAGGGTACGAACTGGTCGATGTCCACACCCACGATGCTCTGGATGGTGTTGATCAGCGAGATCGCGTCACTACCACCGGCCCTTGCCGCCCGCGCCGGGCGCGTGATGTCCGATATGTTCGGCGTGAGCTTCGTGATCACCGGGACTTTCGCTACCTCCTTCACCCACTCCACGATCATCTGCAACACCTTCGGCTCCTGCCCCACCGCGCTACCCATGCCGCGCTCGCACATGCCGTGCGGACAACCGAAGTTCAGTTCGATACCGTCTGCACCCGCGTTTTCCACGTCGCGCACGATCTGGTGCCATTCTTCTTTCGTCTCCACCATCAATGACGCGATCACCGCATGGTCCGGGAAACGCTTCTTCACCTCGCTGATCTCGCGCAGGTTGTCCTTCAACGGCCGGTCGGTGATCAGCTCGATGTTGTTGAAGCCCACCATGCGCTTGTCGCGGTAGTTCACGCTGCCGTAGCGGCTGCTCACGTTCACCACGGGCACACCTAATGTCTTCCATACAGCACCGCCCCAGCCCGCGTCGAAGGCTTTCATGATCTGGTAGCCGGAGTTGGTGGGTGGGGCGGACGCCAGCCAGAATGGATTGGGACTCTTGATGCCTGCGAGGTTGGTTCGGAGATCGGCCATTTGATTAGCTGATTAGCTGATTTGACGATTAGCTGATGGCTTGGTGGGCGACAGCTACTTGGTGTTCTTGCGCGATAATAGGCGTTGTTTTGAGGTGCCTAAGATCTTGTTCAGGATGCGCATGACGCGTTGGATACGGGCGATGAGATCCTCGTCGATGCCCTTATCATGTGTGGCGGCGATGAGGTAATACCAGTATTCTGCCTCGTCGGCTTCCTTCAGCGCGATCTTCAGTTTGTGGACGAAATCCTTTAGACTTTCTGCATTCTGGGCTTCCTTAGAATTCGCTCCCGGCGAACAAGCCGAACGTTCGAACTGGTCGATCAACCATGCCCGCTCACAACCGAGTTGGTTCACGAACCGGATGGTCCGAACGGACAATTCAAAGGTTTCCTTGAGCAACAGGTTGTCGCGATAAAGCGGACTACCGGAGTAACTCGCCTGAGGCTCTTGAGCGACCATACCGTCGAGCTGCTCCGAGCGATCTTCCTCGATCACAGCATCACAGATCGCGAGCCAATCAGCTCGATCACCCGGAATGAACTCCTCGAACTCTTCCATCACGTCAGGTATTTCATCAGCTGATCGGCTAATCATCCCATCAGCTGATCACTTCTTCAGGAACTCATCGATCCCATGCGCCGCCTTCTTCGCCTCCGCCGCGGCGTTCACCACTTCCACCCCACCGTTCATCGCATCGCCTGCGGTGAAGTATTTGGCGTTGGTCGTTTGGAAGTGTTCGTTCACCACGATGCGACCATTCTGGTCCAACGTGAGGTCTGAAACCTGTTCCAACAAATTGGCTTGCTTGCCTTGACCTGTCCCAAGCAGCACCATGTCGCAGGGCTCCACGAATTCGCTGCTTGCGATCGGCTCGAGCTTGCCGTTGGCGGAACGGTTCCGGATGAACTTCACGCCGGTCACCGAACCATTGCCCAAGACTTCCACCGGCGTCACATTGAACATGGCCTTCGCTCCGCTCTTCTTCGCCAGATCGAACTCGAAACTGTAGGCGCCCATCTCTTCCGGTCCACGACGGTACGCGATGATCACGCTTTCCGCGCCCATGCGGCAACTCTCGCTCGCGGCGTCCATGGCCGTATTGCCACCACCCAGCACGATCACCTTGTTACCGACCGGCGTCGCATGGTGCTTGTTCCGCAGTTCTTCCACGAACTCCAGTGCACCCATCACACCCTTCTTGTCTTCGCCGGGAATACCAAGCGATGAGGTTCCGCCTAGACCGATGCCGATGAAGATGGCGTCGTAGTCCTTCTCCAGTTTGTCCAGTTCGGCACGACCGGTCACCGGCTTGTTGTAGTGGATACTGAAGCCGAACTGCTCCTGCAGATAGCTCATCTCGTCCAGCGCTTCCTCGTTCGTGAGCTTGTACGGTGCCACGCCATACACGCAAAGGCCGCTCGGTTTGGCCTTCGCCTCGTAGATGTCCACCGTATGCCCATGCATCCGCAGTTCACACGCACACGAAACACCCGCCGGACCCGCACCGATCACTGCCACCTTCCTGCCTGTGGGCTTCGCGGTGATGAACAACCGCTTCTTGCTGCGGATCACCTTGTCGGTGGCATGCGCCTGCAAGCGCCCGATCTCGATCGGCTTCACGTCGCTGTTGTTGTACACGCACGAACCTTCGCACAGTTCCTCCGTGGGGCAAACATTCCCGCACGCATGACCGAACCAGTTGCTCTCGTAGATCGTCTTGGCCGCACCCTCCTTGTTTCCATCGTTGATCTGGCGGATGAAGAGCGGAATATCGATCCCTGTGGGGCACGCATTGATGCACGGCGCATCGTAGCAGTACAGACAGCGCGAACTCTCGTAGTACGCCTCGGTGTCGCTCATCAACGGCTTCTTCGGGTGGAAGTTGGCCGCGAACTCGGCTTCGGTGGTGGGTTTCTTGTACTCTGCCATGATGGAACGCTGATCGCGCTGGTCTTTATGATACCCGCTGATAGGATGTGTCAGCGAGAGGTGGGACGCAAGTGGCGCGGATGGCTATGATATCCGCTGATAGGAGTTTGAGTGGACCTTTCGCTTGATTTGAGGCTTCTTGCCGAAGTTCAGGAGCAATCCTACTTCCATGTCGGTGGCTTTAAGGTAGTTGATCAACTGGCACTCGTGCTCCTCACAAATACTCTCCGCAGCTTTGAGTTCCACGATGACGAGACCTTCGACAATGAGGTCAGCGTAATAGCTACCGACCTCCACACCATTATAAAACACGGTGATCGGTTGTTGGCGCTTCACCTGAAGTCCTGCCAAGGTCAACTCATGGAACATCGCGTTCTCATAGACCTTCTCCAAGAAGCCATACCCCAAAGCGTTGTATACCTTGTAGAACATCTGAATGACCTGCTCGGTCAATTCAGAATGCATGTAATTCTCTTTGTTCAGGTCAGGCATGGCAATTCGCTTTGATCCGCGTTCATCATAAAGATCCGCGTCATCAGCGTTCTTACAACTCCGTCAACCTCCCGTAAGTCTCCGGCCTGCGATCCCTGAAGAACTGCCACGTGCTGCGCACCTCCTCGATCATATCCAGGTCGAATTCCGCGACAAGCAGCTCATCATCATCGCGCGAGGCTTGTGCGAAGATCTGGCCGCGTGGATCCACGAAGTAGCTCTGGCCGTAGAACTTCCCGAGGTTCCAGGGCTTCTCCTCCCCCACCCGGTTGATGCACCCCATGAAGTAGCCGTTCGCTGCGGCATGCGCGGGTTGTTCCAGCTTCCACAGGTACTCGCTGAGACCAGCCACCGTAGCACTTGGGTTGTACACGATCTCCGCCCCGTTCAGGCCCAGGCAGCGTGCGCCATCGGGGAAGTGGCGGTCGTAGCAGATGTACACGCCCACCTTCGCGTAGCGCGTCTGGAACACCGGATAACCCAGGTTGCCGGGCTTGAAGAAGAACTTTTCCCAAAAACCGCTCGTGTGCGGGATGTGGTTCTTGCGGTACTTGCCCAGGTAGGTGCCGTCCGCATCGATCACCGCGGCGGTGTTGTACAGCACGCCGGCCTGTTCCTTCTCGTAGATCGGAACGATGATCACCATGTTGTACTTCTTCGCGTACTGCGCCATCAGCTCCGTGGTGGGGCCGGGCACCGTTTCCGCGCTGGCGTACCAGGCTTTGTCCTGCCCCGGACAGAAGTACGGCGTGTTGAAGATCTCCTGGAGGCAAAGGATCTGCACGCCCTGCTGGCCCGCCTTCTCGATGTACGGGATGTGCTTCTGCACCATGGCATCCACGATCTCCTGGATGCTGCCTTCGCCCTCCGTCTTCGGGAGGCTCATCTGGATCAGTCCGCTCTTGATCTTCCTCGGCATGGGTTGTCTGATTGGAACGCTGATGACGCAGGCCCCGGCACAATGTTCCGGCCGGGGTCCGCGGATCGGCGCTGATGGTTCGTTCTGATGGAACCCAATGTTAAGAGGAAGTAGGCGGATTTCCTACGGGTCGGGGCGGGATGTGGGAATGGAACGCAGATGATGCTGATGAAGCAGATCAACGCGGATCTGAAAAGGACTGCTGGACTGGATGGGGTGTGGGGCGTACCCCTCGCAAAAGCCTCGGGTCGGGCTATCCGCTGTACTCCTCGCTCGTTCCTCGCTGCGGGGTGCCGCTCCTATCCCTCACGCAACCTATCAGATCAGGAGTACACTTGGACATCAAAGTCGGATGATGCGCTCGCCCCACTTCGTGGTCATGCTCCTTTCCTCGATCCATTGAACGTACTGATCGGCATGTGCCGCAACATCCCAACGATAACGCACCGTGTTCACGCACCACCTCTCCTTTTCGGCAAGGGGCCTTCTCCAAACCCTGATCGGTCGCGGTTGAACTTGTGAAATGAGAACGACTTTCGGGACCTCTGCCAACCTGTCCTTCAAAGTAGTGCGCTGTAGCGTATTGTAGATGGTTCCGGGGATGATCAGGACCTCAGGACGCAGTGCATTCAAGTCAGCAAGTATGTATGGGACCATCTCCTTGAACTTGCCCACGTCTCTTGCATAGTCCATATTGGTTCGCGAGAAGATGCTGTACTTGCCCGGATTCGAAACGGCGATCTGCTCCAAGAAATCCCTGGCCGATGCTTCGGCAAACCCTGACAAAGGCCGAAGGCATTGAACAATGTGTCGTGCGACCTTCAGTTGTGTGCCATCGTTGATCGGACCGATGTGGACAGAAGTACCACCCACACTTTCCAGCATGATTCTTCCCCTTAACATTTGACTCCAACAGTTCCCGAGCCAAGGCCATTTGTTGACCCTTTCGCTTGAGTGAAGTTCCCATCCAACCCTCGTCGGATTCGCATCATCCCAAGTGTAGCCAAGGTTCTCCGCACTTGCATAAAGCAGCACTCCTCCACCATTCTCAGGATAGCTTCTACCAACGAACGGAATCGGTGGCGCCACAGGGAAGGCCCAACTTGGGGCCTCGCTGAAGTGCTGTCGATAAGATTCAAGCAGGTTGCGTTCCAGCGCATTCAACCCAACATCCATTCCCATTCTTTCGGACGTTGTGCAGGACTGCCATATGTCACACCTTCAATACTGCCATCTGGACGCCATACTCCTTCCTTCTTCTTGCGAACCGTTCGACGATCCAAAACAACCGCACTTCCGAAGGTGCTCCGCACATCCTCCTTCCATGAATTCACATGGGTATGCTCTGCCGTCCACCAGCGCCGATGAATGACATAGTCGCTGCCCATGAAGTGCTCCGGCATGGCGGATGAGCACTGATCAACGGCGCTGGTCTTCGCATCCTCTTCATCCTTTGCATTCACGAGCAATGTGTATGCCTCGACATTGATCACAGCGCTTGCCTCTGCTTGAATATACTGATGCACAGAAATGATGAATGGGCGCATGCCCAGCTCGTCAGGTTGCGGTTCGCCAGGGTCCGGATCGCCACGATCAGCAAGCAGTCGTAATTCAGGAAGGTGCCAGATCGCTCGGATCTCTTCCTCGGCTAACGATCCAGTGAAGGCAAAGGGGCGACCGGGGAACACCTCAAGCTTGGATCCGATACCAGGGCATGCACGTTCCAGTGCCTCAAGTCCTTGCTTGATCCGTTCTTCGAACAACTCGGTACGGCGCTCATGCGAAAGAGCGACGGCATGGCTGTCCAGTCCGATCTCTATCTCAAGCCAAGCTGGGTAGGTCTCGACGGCGCTCAATGTGCTCATTTCAATATCCTATGATCTCCACTCGTTGCTGATTGCCACACTTCATGCAGCGGAAGTTATTGGTGTACTTGTTCCCTTTCGACGGGATACTCACTGTGTTCGAGCTTCGGCTTGTTTCACCGCATTTCTCGCACTTGTTGCAGTAGCTCATCTGGCTACCATTCTGGTTAGCGATAACCGCACCTGCGGTAGGGGTTCCTTGCTTCATGGCCGATACTGGTTGGCACTGTTCACACTCTATCAACACGCGAACAAAATAGGAACACAGGACCGCATTCGCGTTAGGGATTGTACCGAAAAGCCCGGAAGCCGGTAATCCGGCTGAGGACTTGAAGGGGAAAGCCCGACGGCGCTGCATTTGAGCGCCGGAACGCCCCAATCAGCTAATCAGGAATCAGCACATCAGCTAATCATTCACAGCATCCCACTCACCTTGTTCCGCTTCACGAACTTCCCGTACCCCTTCTTGATCCGCACTTCGCCGTTGTGTACCGCCACCTGGCCGCGGAGGATGGTGGTCTTCACCTTACCGGTGAGTTGCATGCCTTCGTAGCCGCTGTAGTCCACGTTCATGTGGTGGGTCTTGACGCTGAGGGTGTGGCGCTCGTTGGGATCGAGCAGGATGATGTCCGCGTCGCTGCCGATGCCGATG